>NZ_VOQX01000030.1:0-54522 GCF_016643525.1 Pantoea sp. Morm
CTGAACGTTCCGGTTCCGGATGGCAGGCGGGAAAACCCAACAGAGCAGGAGCACAGGGATATGGATAGCGGGATTTAAAGGAATTGGAGAAAAAACGATGATGAAGGCAGATGATTATCGCATCATCAGCAGGGGATGGCAGTTTTCAGTCAGCATCGCCGTGGTGTGGCTGCCGATAAAGAACCGGCGCAGCCGGGAGTGTCCCCAGGCCCCCATCACGATCAGGTCCATGTCGTTCTCCTCCGCGTAACGGCACAGCCCGCGCGGGACGGATTCATCCTGAATTATCCGGGACTCTGCATTAATGCCGGCCGCCTGCAGGATATGCTGCGCATCGCGGAGTGAAGCATCATCGCCATTCACCATCATAACGTGGCTGGTCAGGCCCCGAAGCAGCGGGTTCACGAACAGCCGGGGCGGTTTCTGCGGCTGGCCTCGCTACTGTCCCGGGCGAAGAGCACCCGGGATGGCACTCTGAATGTTTCCCGCACGACCAGTACTGGCTCTTTCTGCAGGCGGATGATGCTTTCCAGATGGCCGCCCACGGTATGTGCCGTGCCGCGCCGGCCGAGTACCATCAGCCTCACGTCATCCAGCCCGGCAAGAATTTCATCCAGCGCGCCGTGCATCTGTAGCTGGCGCACTTCCGGAACTCCCGCACGGGACAGCCGCTCCGCGCAACCGGCCAGAATAGCTTTACCCATGTGCCATGAGCAGGCGGCTGCGCTCACCCTCCACGCGCACAAGCTCTTCGGTCAGCAGCTCTTTACTGTCGATGCCAATGCTCCCGCTCAGGTCAGAGACGGCAGGATGACCGTCTTTTTCCAGCACGTGCAGCAGGGCCAGCGGCGCGGAAAGGCCGGCGGCGGCCCACGCCGCGTAGTCACAGACCGGCCCGGTTGACGGCGAACCGTCCACGCAGGCCACAACGGTATTGTTCATAGCTGAATCTCCTGTCAGTTAGTGACCGCCCATCAGTTTTTCCGCTTCTTCCGGCTTGTCATGCACGCCGAAGCGGTCAACGAGGGTGCGGGTGGCGTCGTTCATGCCCGGTATTTCTACCTCTGTGCCTTCGCGGCGGAACTTGATTACCGCCCTGTCCAGCGCGCTCACGGAGGTGATGTCCCAGAAGTGGGCATGCGTGACGTCAATGACCACGCGCTCTGCTGCTTCGCGGAAGTCGAAATGGCTCATAAAGCGATCGGCGGAGGCATAAAAGACCTGGCCGGTGACGGTATAGGTCCGGGTCTCGCCCTCCAGGGACGATTTGACAGTCATGAAGCGCGCCACTTTAGTGGCAAAGTTAAGCGAGGCAATCAGCACCCCGGTCAGCACGCCGAAGGCCAGATTGTCGGTGGCCACCACCACGACCACGGTCGCCAGCATGACCACGCTGGTCGACAGCGGATGGCGGCGCAGGTCGGTAATGGAGCGCCAGGAGAAGGTGCCGATGGAGACCATGATCATGACCGCGACCAGCGCCGCCATCGGGATCTGCGATACCTGGTCACGGAGGGAGATAATCAGGCAGAGCAGCACCAGTCCGGCAGTCAGGGTGGAGAGCCGCCCGCGCCCGCCGGACTTTACGTTAATCACCGACTGACCAATCATGGCGCAGCCCGCCATGCCGCCGATAAACGCCGTGCAGACGTTGGCGATACCCTGCGCCTTGCACTCGCGGTTTCTATCGCTCGGCGTATCAGTCATGTCGTCCACAATAGTGGCGGTCATCATGGATTCCAGCAGTCCCACCACGGCAAGGCCGGAAGAATAAGGCAGGATAATCATCAACGTATCCAGGTTCAGCGGAATGGCCGGAATGAGGAATACCGGCAGGCTGTCAGGCAGTTTGCCCATGTCGCCCACGGTGCGCACGTCCAGGTGCAGCCACATGGAGATGGCGGTCAGCACCACGATGCAGACCAGCGGAGAGGGAATGGTTTTATTGAGGTACGGAAAGAGGTAAATGATTGCCAGACCGGCGGCGGTGAGCGCATACACGTGCCAGGTCACGTTGGTCAGCTCTGGAAGCTGCGCCATGAAAATCAGAATGGCCAGCGCGTTGACGAAGCCCGTTACGACCGAGCGCGACACGTAGCGCATCAGACTGCCGAGCTTCAGGTAGCCGGCTATCAGCTGGATGACCCCGGTCAGCACGGAGGCAGCAAGCAGATACTGAAGGCCGTGGTCTTTCACCAGGGTTATCATCAGCAGCGCCATGGCGCCGGTCGCGGATGAAATCATGGCGGGGCGTCCGCCAAAAATGGCCATCACCACGGGAATACAGAACGCCGAGTAGAGGCCGACCTGCGGGTCTACTCCGGCAATGATGGAAAACGCGATCGCTTCAGGAATAAGCGCGAGCGCGACGACAGTACCGGCGAGCACGTCACCACGGACGTTGCCCAGCCAGTCCTTACGCGTCGAGGACAGCAGCATAGTAATTTCTCAGATTTTGAATACAGTCAGCCCGTGAGGGCAAAAATTTCAGATACGAAACAGCTCATCCGCAGACGGGATGTTTTTGAGTGCGCGACTGGGGTTACTCAGTGCGACAGGGGAGGGTTACGACTCAGGGTGGCGTAAGACGCATGGTTTTTAAATTCTCCCTTATGGCAAAAGGTGCCTTCAGGACTGAATTATGCCAGCGAAATCTTGTGAAAGTGCGCTGACAGCGAAGCCTGATCTTGTCAGAACAGGGGCTTAACTATAAACGAAAGCAAAAAGAGATCAATGTTTCACCATGCAGATCATTGGCAGGGAAGAGATCAAAAAGGCGCTACTGCTAACGTCTGCTACTGGCACCAACTGGACAAGCTTACTGACCTGAAGGTCCGCTGTGAGCGAACAGCAGACGTTGGACTTAGTAACCTTACAAGCTAGAGTAGCTTGCACGGTCGGTATAATCAGCTGTTAGACCCCGAACCCTCATTTGCTCAAATGAACATACACATTGGATAGGAAGAAAAGTAATGCAATTCATTACCCATGGCCCTGACATTCCGGATGCACTTTTGCAGGCGCACGAGGAAGGCCGCGTGGTATTTTTCTGCGGAGCAGGAATTTCCTACCCTGCCGGTTTGCCGGGGTTCAAGGGGTTGGTGGAGCAGATTTACCGCCTGAACGGCACAACACTTTCGGAAATTGAGCGTGAGGCCTTCGAGCGCGAGCAATTCGACGCCACACTGGACCTGCTGGAGCGACGCTTGCCGGGGCAGCGTGTGGCCGTTCGCCGCGCGCTGGTCGAAACCCTGAAGCCAAAGCTCCGTCGCCAAGGGGCTACCGATACCCAAGCGGCTCTATTGCGCCTGTCACGCAGTCGCGAGGGTACAGTTCGATTGGTCACTACCAACTTTGACCGCATCTTTCATGTGGCAGCCAAACGCACGGGCCAGGCGTTCCAGGAGTACGCAGCGCCGATGCTGCCCGTTCCGAAAAATAGCCGCTGGGATGGTCTGGTCTATTTGCATGGCCTGCTGCCGGTGAAGACGGACAATACCGCCCTGGATCGTCTGGTGGTCACCAGCGGCGACTTTGGTCTGGCCTACCTAACGGAGCGCTGGGCAGCCCGCTTCGTAAGCGAGTTGTTTCGTAACTACGTAGTCTGCTTCGTAGGCTACAGTATTAACGATCCGGTACTGCGCTACATGATGGATGCGCTGGCGGCCGATCGGATGCTCGGTGAAGTCACGCCGCAAGCATGGGCACTGGGTGAATGTGAGCCGGGGCAGGAGCACCGGAATACCGTTGAGTGGGAGGCTAAGGGGGTCACACCCATCCTTTACACCGTACCCGCGGGCACTCACGATCATTCATCGCTGCACCAGACGTTACACGCCTGGGCAGATACTTATCGCGACGGTGTGCAGGGTAAAGAAGCCATCGTCGTCAAACATGCTCTGGCCCGTCCGCAGGACAGCACACGGCAGGATGATTTTGTGGGCCGGATGCTATGGGCCTTATCAGATAAATCAGGTTTACCGGCAAAACGCTTTGCGGAGCTCAATCCTGCCCCGTCGCTGCAGTGGCTGTTGGAAGCTTTCTCGGACGAACGCTTTCAGTACAGCGATTTGCCGCGTTTCAATGTGCCTCCACACACAGAGGTCGACACAAAACTTCGGTTCAGCCTGATCCGTCGGCCTGCGCCCTATGAGCGCGCTCCGCAGATCCTGCTGGCCTCAGGAGGCGTCAGCGTTAGCCAGTGGGATGATGTGATGTTCCAATTAGCCCGCTGGCTGGTCCGCTATCTGGACGATCCAAGGCTGATCATCTGGATTGCAAAATGCGGCGGGCAACTGCACGACCGTTGGTCTTGGATGATCGAACACGAACTGGATCGCTTCGCTGCGCTGGTACGGGATAGTAAGACCTCCGAGCGGGATGAAATTCTTTTGCATTCCCCCAAGGCCATTCCCGGTCCCCATATGTCCACATTGTGGCGGCTTCTGCTCAGTGGTCGTGTGAAATCTTCATGGCGTCACCTCGACCTGTATCGCTGGCAACGCCGTATGAAGCGCGAGGGCTTGACCAGCACATTGCGCCTAGAGTTACGCGTGTTACTTGCTCCCATGGTGGTGTTGAAGAAGCCGTTTCGCTGGAGCGACGACGATTCGGGCAGCATCGCTGAGTCCCTGCGAATCAAGCAACTTGTTGACTATGAGCTTGAGTTGGCCGCCGATCACGTGCATTCAACTCTACTCGACCATGCCGACAAGTCATGGAAATCGGCTTTGCCGCTCCTGCTGGATGAATTCCAGCAGTTGTTACGTGATGCACTGGATCTGCTGCGGGAGTTGGGAGAGGCCGACGAACGTCGCGACCGCTCGCATTGGGATCTGCCGTCCATTACTCAGCACTGGCAGAACCGTGGGTTCCGCGACTGGGTGAGCCTGATTGAATTGCTGCGTGATGCATGGCTGGCCGTTCGCTCCAACGACAGCGCTCATGCTACGCGCATCGCGCTGAATTGGTTTGAGTTACCATACCCCACCTTTAAACGTCTGGCCTTGTTTGCCGCGAGCCAGGACGACTGCATACCGCCCGAACGGTGGGTAAACTGGCTACTGACAGAAAACTCGTGGTGGCTGTGGTCCATAGAGACCAGACGCGAGGTATTCAGGCTGTTTGTTTTGCAGGCGCACCATTTGTCAGGAACTACACAAGACCGTCTGGAAGCAGCCATTCTGGTGGGACCTCCGCGCGAGATGTACCGGGATGACCTGGAAGCAGAACATTGGCAAAACAAGGTGGAACATTCTGTCTGGCTGCATCTGGCCAAGCTCAGCACATCAGGCCTTGTTTTGGGTGCATCTGCAGCTGCATGCCTGACAGAAATATCTACTGCCCACACGCAATGGCAACTGGCAGGCAACGAAAGTGATGAGTTCTCTCACTGGATGAGTGGCACAGGTGATCCAGAGTTCGAGGACAGCCGGGATGTCGACATTGCGCCCCGTAAGCGGCAGGAACTGGTGCAATGGCTCGCAAAGCCAATCCCAGAACGGCAACCTTTCTATGAAAACACGTGGCGTGACGTTTGCCGCACGCGCTTTTTTCACAGTCTGTCCGCGTTATGTGAGTTATCACAGGATGGTATATGGCCTACGGGCCGCTGGCGTGACGCTCTGCAGACCTGGGCCGAAGATGGGATGGTATTACGCACTTGGCGGTACGCCGCACCGCTGGTGCAGACTATGCCAGATGCAGTACTTAAGGAGATTAACCACGCTGTCACTTGGTGGATGGAGGTGGCCTCTAAGTCCATCAGCATCCATGAGAAAATCCTGCTGAATCTTTGCTGCCGCGTCCTGGCGCTCAATAAAGGATCAGAGCCTCACGGAATCGAGACCAAGGACCCTGTCGGCTCGGCGATCAACCATCCCATTGGACATGTCACGCAAACACTAGTCAACCTGTGGTTCAAGCAGAACCCGAATGACAACGATCTGCTTCCTGCCGATTTGAAGCCCATCTTCACCACACTGTGCAACACGCAGATAGATCAATTCCGCTATGGACGGGTGCTGCTGGGTTCCCGGCTGATCGCATTTTTCCGCGTAGATCGCCCTTGGACTGAACGGCACCTGTTGCCCTTGTTTGGCTGGAACGATACCGTCGAAGCAAAAGCCGTGTGGGAGGGCTTCCTCTGGTCGCCGCGTCTGTACCCGCCGTTACTTGAAGCCTTCAAGTCGCAGTTCCTGGAGAGCGCAAACCACTATTCTGATCTTGGCCAGCACCGCCAGCAATTCGCGACCTTCCTGACTTACGCAGCATTGGGCCCGACCGGGGGATACACAGTGGAGGAGTTCCGATCTGCGATTGGTGCGCTTCCACAAGAAGGTCTGGAGGAATCCGCGCAAGCGCTCTATCAGGCACTTGAAGGTGCGGCCGATCAGACTGAGGACTATTGGAAAAACCGCGCCCAGCCATTCTGGCAACAGATCTGGCCAAAATCCCGAAACCTGGCCACCCCGCGCATCTCCGAGTCTTTGACTCGCATGGTGATTGCCGCCCGCGGTGAATTCCCGGCGGCTTTAAACATGACGCAGGACTGGCTGCAACCAATCGAACACCCGGACTATGTCGTTCACCTTTTAAACGAATCAGGTATGTGCAGCAGGTATCCAGCAGATGCATTGGCCCTGCTGAATGCCGTAATCGCCGATCAACAGTGGGGGCCCCGAGATTTGGGGCAATGCCTGGATCAAATCGTGCAAGCTGATACGCAGCTTGGGCAAGATGTTCGTTACCAACGACTAAAAGATTATTTTCGAAGGCGCGGATTGTGAAAGTGACGGGCGTCGATCCTCGAGAGCAGCGTGGCATGACAAGGCAAATATGCACGGGACAACTAAAAGCTTTGCCGCTCGTGTCTCGCAATGCAACTTTTGTCTAACGGTGATTTACGGCGTTAAAAGTCTACTTGTGGGGACGAGCAGACCTGCATGCTCATCAATGTCCGCTGTGAGCGAGGAGCAGAAGCTGGCACTTTTGTGGACTGCTCATACAAAAGTGACTGAAGAAACAGTTGCGATTCAGTCCGACTGAAGTACGTCTTTATCCGTGACAACACCCGTTGCTGGCCTGTTCGCCTGCTCTGTCGGGTGCTGGATGTTCATCCCAGTGGCTTTTCTGTGCGATACACCGTCATCAATATCACGCATGTGCTAACGCCTGATGTTTTCAATACCGTGGAAACCAGCATCGATTTGCACCAGTTGTCATTGTTAGACCGCAGTATTTCAGTCCTGTTCGAATCAGCAACGTCGTCTGATTTTTTTGACTCTAGCGGGTGGTGATAACTGGGGTGATTTTATTCCAGAGAGTCGATACCATTAACGCAGTATATGTGATTCAAAACAGTGACGCTTGCAGGTATGGCCATCGCCATCAGGCCAATTGTCCGACCGTTAACCGGAGCAACCGTTGTGGTTATGAACAAACCTACCCAGACGCGCCCTAAGTACCAGTACCGCTTTCTGGCTGTCTCACGCGAGGACCGGTCCGCTCCCCCGTTCCGACTTTGTATTGATGCGGATTCAGAACAGGAAGCCCGTCGTATTCTGTCCCCATACTTTATCCTTTCTTTCACGGGGCAGCATCCTGCAGATGAAGGGGAGCATGGGTAAGTCCGTGAATTCCTGAGTTGCCATTCATTTGCTGCACGGCCCTACAGAGGTGCGTCACGTATCCGTGACGTTTTCGGGTGCAGCATTCTGGAAAGTAAAAGAAATCGTTCAGGTTAAAACGGCGTCGCGCCGGGGGCAAATGGCCTGACATAACGCATCAGTAACAGGCGTGATGGTGCAGTCGTGTACTCCCGGTAAAAACAGGGCTGCCCCTGCTGTTTCTGGGCATGTTACAGTGACTTTTAACGCGCTGGATTTTGTGCGCAGATGCAAAATCCTTCCGGATTTTGCATCTGCGATTCAGTAAAGATTACCTGCGCCAGGCCATTTTTTTTCCATCGCCTCCATCTCGAGTTCCAGCTCTGCAAGCCAGTCATTATTCTGTTCAACGTGCAGTGTGCCTGTTCCCTCACTGTTATCGTTGCTTGCGAGTTGCACCGGTAATTCACCGTCGACCTTATCATGCTTCATCAGCGCTCTCCTCTCTGCTGAAGGATAATTCGGCAGTGAAACGGATTTGTGCAGTGAATATACAAATCTTTTCGTGTGCCCTGACTTTTATGGTGTGGCGGAATCACCATGATGGCCGGTCATAAGTGTTAAGACACCTCAGCCGGCAGTCGTTGGAACTCGCAGACTTAAATCCGTTCCATTTTTCCTCAAAGCTGCCGATAACACTTTTATCATTCACTATCACTTCCTTAATTTATTGAGAATAACGATGAGAATATCTACCCGGCTTGCATCAGGCTTCGGTCTGCTTATTTTGCTCTTTATCCTCTGCACGGGCATCGCATTGAACGCGCTGGATCATGCCAGTGACGGCATGGACGACGCAGTCAACGTCAAAATGAAAAAGTACCAGCTGGTACTGGACATGCGCGGTGGACTGAGGGATATGGGCATTGCGGTTCGTAATATGGCTTTGCTCAGTGAACCCGAGGCCATGAAGCCGGAGTGGGAGCGACTTCAGAAGCAAAAGGCTGAACACTGACATTGAAGACGAACGACTCTCTGCCTGATGAAAAAAGAACCGCGCTTACGCGCGGATTGAATGGGGTCACAAAACGCAGGTCTTGTTAGAGTATTTCTCCATAGTAGTCGTTGCTGATGATACGTCAAGGAAAGCTGCGGCTGTCGTGCCTGATATCAGGGGAGGGAGGGCTGAGGTGCAGCACGGGGTGGTTAAGTCAGCTGTGCAGCATATTGCTGGCAATAAAAACCATAATGATTAAAAGAGCACTGCAGAACTGAGTTTTTCTGAATCGACCCGCTACACATTTTAACCGGATATGGGATTAAAAGCGCTCTTACCCTGCCACCGTATGCGCATGGATCCGTGAAGCGACTTCATTCCCGGTATAAAAATATTTCAACTCCCAGCCTGCCAGGCTGGCTGCCATAAGCGCACGCCATTGCGCCCGGCCCGTTTTACTTCATACAGAGCCTCATCCGCATTGTGAAACCACTGGTTTATGGTTTCAGCCTCAGTGGCTGAAGCGATGCCAATGCTTACCGTACAACGAAAATCATCCGAAGCGGGTAAACGTATCTGCAGGATTTTGTCCTGTAAGATTCTGGCCATCGCCACTGCAGATTCGTTGCAGGCATGATACAAAATGACGCCCAGTTCATCTCCGCCAAAGCGTGCCGGCGTGTCCTGCATGCCCGCGTGCTGCCGCAGAACGGCGGAGATCTCAGCTAACAGGAAGTCTCCTGCTTCATGGCCCCAGTTGTCGTTAACTGCTTTGAAATTATCAATATCCAGCAGCATCAGGTATCCGGAGCTATCGCCGCGGCGCGAACTGAGAAATGCTTTCTCAAGGCAGCGTTCGAACATGCGCCTGTTTGGAATTTCCAGCCCGGGATCCATTAACGCGATACGCTCCAACTCGCGGTTACGCTGACGCAACCGCCAGGTAAGATTGTACGAAGTGACGCTTAGCGCCAGTAAGTAGCATGTCGACAACGGAATGCTCAGCCAGACAGTACGCATACTGAAGGTCATATTCAGCTCCAGACCATTCATCAGCCACACCACTCCAGAAGCACACACAAATGCCCGCACAGAGGCGATGAGTTGCGCTGAACCGCCGGCGGCGTATCGATCGGACGCCAGCACCGCCATTATGATAAACGAGGGGAAAGGGCTCAGCGCCATCAGGGCTACCCAGATGCCACCAAACGCAGCGTCAAGGGTCAGGTTCTGCTTTTCCGCAGTGGTGGCGTCATTGGCGCGCAGCGCGCGGCGATAGGCCAGCCATGGCCAGATAAAAGCGTTCACTGACAGCAGGATGGTAAACGTCAGGCTACGATCCATTTCCATTAATACAGAAAGAATCGGGAAAAAACATAGTGTGGTGCCTAACTGTCGCATCATGAACATACGACGAACAAAGCGTCCGGAACGCTGCGCGAGATGGCTGTTCTCTGGGGAGTAGTAAGGCATTGTCGTGAATTCTGAAGAAGGCGGAATCTATTTTTTACCGAAAAAGATCCACCGGCACCACTTACTTTTCAACTCAACTTAACCATCTGATAAAAAATAAAAAAATGTTCAGATAATGGCTCAGCCATAACCGGAAATACTGCCTCGTTCAGGTAACCTGTGAAGGCAGTGGACTCAGCACATGCCGGGGCTGAACGCTGGCAGTGAAGTGTTCCCCGAATTCATGGATGTGGTGAAGCGAAGTCTCATAAAAAAGGCAGGAGTGATACGAATCAAAAGGCCGGACCGGCTCTTGCGGGGAAAAATCAGCGGGGCGTCCGGGCCTTATGGAGTAGTGCAGGAAGCCGGCATTGACCTGGTGACGCCCTGCGAAAACCTGCTCTGTCGGCACCGCCCCCATTGCCCTTATTAGGGCATCCCGGTCGCTCACAGTGTTAAGGAGGAAATGCAGCCTGACTGTATTTTTCAGGCTCATCAGCTGTCACTGCAGCATCCGGTGCCGTGGATCAGACGTGCTGCTTCATCAGATCGATCATTGCCCCCGCGTGCGCGTCAACGTGGCGGATATAGCGCATCACCGTTTCCGGCTTTTTCCAGGTTCCTTCCTGCATGATTTGCGCGGTACTGTATTTCTTCGTGGCCATGTCGATGGCGGCGCCGACCCGGGCGCTGTGACCGGACCAGGCGCGGTAGCGGTTTTTATTCGGCCGCACAGTGCCGGCATCGCCGGCTTCCTGCCAGGCGCGGGCAAAAATATCCTCCAGCGCCCGGGCGGAAAGCGGCTTTTCAGTCGCAGCGGCTGCCCGGTTCGAGCGGTGAACCGGACCGAAGATGAAGGCGTCGGGCTCGCCGGCCAGCCCGGAAAGCGTCAGCCACTCCGTAAGCCGCTGCGAGGAGAGGTCGCCTAGGGCCTTAATAAGCCCCCCGGTCATCACAATGGTTTTGGTCCAGGCGACGTCCAGGATCACCCGGCCGTCCGCCGCGCGCGAGACGTCACGCACCCGCAGCCGGCCCAGTTCGCTGATGCGCAGCAGGGTGGCGTAAGCCACGTGCAGAAACGCCAGGTCGCGCCGCTGCTGCAGGCGATCGGAAACTGACCAGCACGCGTCGAGCGAGAGCAGGTTGTGCAGGCGGAAGGGAATGGCCTGACCGGCACGCTCGCCGGCGATAACGGCGGTGCGGTTGATCTTCTTCACCGCCCGGAACACCAGCGGCGAGGCGTTGGGCGGCATCAGTCCGGCGTTACGGTGTAACATGGAAATGAGCGCGGCGTGCGTGCTGATGGTGGAAGAGGCACGACCGGACGCCTGCAGCCAAAGCAGGTAATCGCGCAGATCGGCCGGCGCCATCGGCAGCAGCACCCGGCCGTGCTCCGCCGCCCAGCGGCCGGCAATGCGCATCACGCTGAGCAGCTGCTGCCAGGTGTTGTCAGAGAAGGCTTCCCGATCGCTGACGAACTCGCGCAGCCGCCCGGTAATGTCGCCGTCCTCCGGGCCGGTCAGGCCCGGCAGGAGTGCCGAATATGTCATGTTTCCGCCGATTGTCCGCCTGGCGTCGCTACGTGAATTCTGAGAATAAAGCAGGGACTTACCCCTGCAGATTTCACGCAGCGCTGCCGCATTAATGTTCGCCCTGAGCCCGTACAGGCCGGATCCCCATCATACCCGGATCCTCGGACGGATCCCAGCTTCATATAAACCCTATTATATAAGGTTAGGATTTTGGGTGATCACACGCTCTATAGCGAGTACGAGCCAATCCCTAGCGCTGATGGACAATACGCTCATTATGTAAAGTTAGAATTTTAAATAGAGTCTGACTTGTAAAAAAAGAGCGTGTCTCACCATTAAAAAGATGGCAACAACACGAAAGACTAAATTTAATTGAGGCCACAACTAAAGAGTGTTTGTATGATTTTAATTAGGTCATATTAACTTTATAGAAACTTAGAGTCGATTCGTAAACAAAGATGTTATCTGAAATAAATTGAGTGATATGCAAGCATGATTAAAAATCAATTAAAAGCCAAAATTGATTGGCTTTTATATTATGAATGATTTTAATTTAAGAACCTCTTGATAATCTCTATTTTTTCTTCAGATAAGCTAGATGTATCCTTGAAGATAATATCATCTTCATCAATGTGTGAAACTATGTCTAACAACCAAGAAATATCTTCGGGATCAAATCCGTACTTTAATAACCAAATTTCCTTTTCATCATTAGTACCATACCGAATGTAATTTTTTAACACCTTAGACCGCTCATCGCCCGTACTTTCGTAATAAATGGACAGCGCTGCAGATAAAGGGTCAGCAAGAGAAAGACTTATAACCTTATCTAAATAATCGTACGTATCATAAACTAACATATCATAATTAAATTCGACAACATTTGCTTCGCTAGGAAATAATCTAACTAGTCTTAATGATGAATTAGGGATTTTTTCAGCACGAAATGATGTCACAATTTTTATTGTAGCTAATTTTTCTAAATATTCTTCCCGCCCCATATCTCCAGATCTTAAAGAGCGCAATAATCTTCTTCTTTCATCTCGTTCAGTAAGGAAGGCATGTCGTAATGAAATTGTTTCACTGAAGGATTTTCCCTGGACCTTCCAAAGCAATATGGGGATTGCCGTACTTAAAATAACTTGCTCAGACCTAGATAGCTGCTCATTTTTAAGATGGCTACAATAGACGATTTTAATTCTATCTTTTAATTTCTTTCTGGCGCTACTGCCAAGCTGGTAGTATTCTTTAGCAGTGATAGTTTTATTAAACCTAATAAGTTTATCAAGTATGAACTCAATATCTTTATTAATATTTGATTCAACTATTCTATCAACTTGTTTTTTTGTCAAGTGAAGATCATCATCAAAAGTGTCTGACTTAATCGCCTCTACCAGATCCCTATAATCTGGCGGTATATTAGAAAAATCATCATCAAGAGCAGAACTTGTATTCAATTTGACTTTTTCTGACATCCTTTCAATAAAGGTCTTAACATTCTTTCTATTGATAATAGTAAATCCATAGTCGAATTCATTTTTATTTGTACTTCGTCCTGACCTTCCAATTAAGTTTTTTAAAGTAAGGTGTCCCATATCTCTGAAATTATCAATCAGAACACAATCAAAAGGCATGTTTATACCTTGATTTAAGGTTGATGTGGCGAAACAAATCTTAGCAAACCCCTCTCTAACAAAGTTCTCGATCAAAAGCCTAGCCTTAAGAGGCATTGAACCATGATGAACAACAACTCCTCTTTTCATGAGCTCAATAAATGAAGACTTCTTACCTAATTGACTATCAGACGATCCGATATAGTTTTCTAAAGATTCTATTATCAATAAGGCCTTACTGTCCGTGATAGCTGGACAAAGCTCTATGTATTCATTAAAGCTTTCAATATGAGAATTATTATATATTTTGTTTTTGGATATATACACCAATGCAGAACCACCATGTGAAATAATATCTTTCATAAGATCATTGGTGATTGTGTAATCAGTTGTTTTTTTGAAGGGAGAAAAGAAGGAGTAGCTGCCATCATCCTCCAGGGCGACAAATATTTTCCCAACATTGTTCTGCTCAAAGCAATCAGAGCCAGACATTTCATTAAAGTTATGCTTCATCTGTTGGGCTTCAGGATTAGCAACAAAAGGATGTGCAAAAACTTTTTTAGCACTGGGAAAAACCCGTTCAGTTCTTCTTACGAAAGCATCGAATGTGATTCCCCGTACGTTTTCATCTGCTATTTGGGCCTCGTCAAATAAAAATAGCCCAATATCAAAATCCTTCGAGTATTTGAATAGCTCAATTCCTCTTTCAGGAGTGATTATAAAAACCCTCTTTATTATATTATTTTGATTAACATTCTCAATAAACTGCAACACTAAAACATCGTTTTCTACTTCTTTCACTACCGCCGAATAAAATTCAGCAATTAGTGCCCTTGATGGGACTACAATTACAACATCATTATCAATTTTCTTGATTAACTCTCTAAAAAGATATGATTTCCCTGTACTTGTTGGTGCTGAAAAAGAATAGAACTTTTTATCAAGGATTGACTTATAAGCTCTAGCTTGTACAGGAGTAAATGAGTTTCCATATTGGGTCTCAATGGCTTTTCCGAGATCCTCATAAACAATCTCAAGAAAAGTTTTTGGTTTATTGGTTTTAAAAAACAATCCCATTGTAGAGAGTAGCTTATTTTCTATGACCCTAAATCTCTTAGGATGGAAGAGTTTAATTAAACTCAAAGTTTCCAATGATGACATGTTTACCGCGCCACTACAGTGAAACTCAACCAAAATAGTTTCCATTATTTTTTCAATGCCATCTCCATTTATAATTTCATTAAGCACGGACTCTTACTCCTATAAGATAGATAGCCTCGTGGCAAAGAAGCGTAGGCATAAACTCTGAGTTCAAGGCGTTATTCATTATACCATTAATATCATCAGATATAATTGAGAAGGCAGCACAAAATGATTTCCCTCCCGATGGCACTTTGTCTATAGCTATGGCACTAACAAAATGCTGAATATCAGAAAGTTCCTGCAAGTCCTTTTTTGCAATTATAAACTCGTTAATCTGACTTAATGCCTTACCATGTGGGTTACCTACTCCACTATATTTTGCCTCTCCAAAAATCACAAAGTTTTTAGGACATTCAGTATGAAAGTCAAACCCTGGGTTTCCAGATATCTTCTCTTTAATAAGTTCTGCAAGAGGTAATCTTATATGAGTTAAATGGTCTTTTAAAACCGTTTGCGCTGTGTCAGATACAAGATACTCCCCGAAGTCAGATGAGATCTCATCTTCAACTTTACTAAGTATGTCGTTAACTATTTTGTTAATGGTTGGTTCAGAACGAGCTGCATAGGTTGTGCTGTTTATTATATTTAAAGGTTCAAGCCAGCTAGTATCTGTAATTACCTTATGCATATCTTGTACACGTGACTTTAAATCAACTATTTCTACAGCGATGGAGTGAATTACTCCTTTTGCCCCAGCCACATAATCTGACATAGGAGTTGATACTTTAGTTATTAAATTCATTTATCATTTCCGTGAGCTTAGAAAGCTTTACAGTGAAAAATACACTTGAATTACAATAAGATACTTATTAAGAGAAATGCGTGGTTTGTCTACAAGGTGATTTTTAGTTAAGTGTTAAAGATAATATCATCAGCTGACTAACAAATAAAAATATTTAAACATATATTTATCAGTGGCTTATGATTTTAACCTAAGAAAATTCTGTCTTTAGTGGGGAGCCGTTCATTTTGCGCCTGTTAGAAATTCAAGTTAATTTCTAAACATTTGGTTTAGGGGATACTAATCGCAGAGGAGGGCATTGCAGACTTGATAGTTAAGTCAAAACTTAATGCAACAGTAGATATGGTGATTTTTGTAGGATATGAGATATGGTATATATAAATTTAACATAAATAGCATTATGCGCCATTTGATTGTAGTGGCTAAATACAGATGTCCGCGTTATCGTCCTTTTCCAGGATTTCCCGGCTGAGGAGGCTACTGATGATGGCTTACGTTTCGAAGTGCATTACGATGAATGAAGTTAACCGCCTCAAGATCCTGCAGGACGTCATTGATGGCAGGCTCACTACTTCGCTTACATTACAACGACTTGGTCTCTCGGATCGCCACTGCCGGCGTCTGCTTGTACGTTATCGCAAGTCTGGGTCGCTGGCACTGGCGAACCGCCGCCGTGCATTGTTCGGTAATCGCTAGCTTGTTCCTGGCCTTGCTGAACTTGCTCTGGGCATCATCCGCGATAACTATACCGACTTTGGTCCGACGCTCGCCTGCGAGGAGCTGGCCGAACTCCATGACGTTGTGCTGGCTAAAAAGACCGTGCGTCAGCTGATGGTACGAGCCGGACTCTCGATCCCCCGGAAAATGCGTTCACCGAGGATCCAGCAGCCGCGGTATCGTCGCGCCTGCGTTGGCGAGCTGATACAGATTGACGGCTTTGATTACCGCTGGTTTGAGGAGTGCGGTCCTGCCTGCACGCTGCTGGTCTACGTTGATGACGCGACCAGCCGCCTGATGCAGCTTCACTTCGTAAAATCTGAGTCCACGTTCACCTATTTTGACGCCACGCGCGGCTATCTGGAGCTGCACGGTTTGCGATTAAATATTTATTCGCTTTAGTACCTATTAATATGCGCCACGATAATAACGCACGTTTTCTATTACTCATTAAAAGCGTGAGAGGCTTCTGATCGCCTCAGCCTTACCGACAAAATTCCGTTCAGCAGACTGATAATTTTCAGGTAGGGTAATAGATAGATAATCCGCTTCTGACTATGCCGGAGAGCACGGCAGTTCCACTCTCTTGAGAAATCCCGCACGGTAACCTACCTTCTATCACTATCCCTGACGCTGCACCCCTCAGATGCATCAACATAACCGGAGGTCAGATGACCCACAGCCACCCTTCCACACCCTGCAGCGGCACGCTGTTTTTTGATGTTAATGAAACCCTACTGGATACCTCAGGACTGAATCAGGCAGTGGCGCAGCGGCTTGGTAACAGACCTGAGCGCGCCGAAGCTTGGTTCACTTCGGTGTTACATCATTCGCTGGTCGGAACCGTAACCGGCAGCTTCCACAATTTTGGTGATATCGCTGAAGCCGTACTGGAGATGACCGCCGCGCGATACGGCATCACCCTGCCGGAGGAGGCAACGCCGCTGGCCGAAATCATCGCCGCGATGCCTGCTCATCCGGATGTGGCCAGAGGGCTGACCGCTCTGCAGCAGCAGGGATATACGCTGGTCGCGCTTACCAACTCCTCTGCCGCGCTGGCTGAAAAGCAGCTGAGCTCCGCCGGGCTGGCCACCCTGTTCACCCGTATTCTCAGCGTGGAACAGGTTCAGGCTTATAAACCCGATCTGAGAGTCTATCAGTGGGCGATGAAGGAGATGGGCCAGCCCGCGTCTGCCTGCATGATGGTTGCGGCGCATGGCTGGGATGTCGGCGGGGCAAAATGTGCAGGGATGAAAACGGCCTTTGTCGCCCGCCAGGGCCAGGCGCTCTATCCGCTGGCGCCCTCACCGGATCGCATCGTCGATGATATCGTTGCGCTGGCTGCAGATATCACCCCGCTCTGCTGAGCCGCATCAATGGATGTGCAGCGGTGTACGGCACACTCACTGTTATGTCTCAAACGCCGATCTGACCGCCTCGACGATACGTTGGGATGTGACGTCATCTTCAAACAATGGGAAGTTTTTTTTCAGCTTGCCGGAAACCTGCCAGCCGTTCTCCTTTAACGACCGGATGATGCGGCTGGCATCATGATCCGGCATCTCAACCACCTCCTTAAGTTGCTGCTGGGCGCGCTGAAACAGAACCAGCACCCGCGCTTCATCGGCCATTTCGGTTCGCACGGTATGCTCGATCACTCTGCCCGTGTAGAGAACATGCTCGGTCAGATCGGGATAGCGCCAGGCAAAGCGGGCATCCTCATAGTCGCTGAAAATGAAGTTGCTCCTCGTGCCGTCATCATACGTTTTCAGCTCGCCAAAACGGTAGCAGCCCGCATAACGTCGCATCAGTTTTTTAGAAAAGAGATCCAGCGTGCGATCGTAGCCGACCCGAAAATCCATCGAGCTGGTAATGGTGGCGGAAACCGGCAGGATGACGCCATCCGGTATTGCGCCATCCCGGTTCAGCGTGTCATTGATCAGAAATCGGTGGATGCGGCCATTGCCGTCGCGCATCGGATGGATATAGACAAAGCCAAAGGCGATAACGCCTGCCCGGGCCAGCGGCGCGGCACCCTTTGTCGCCTCTTCAAAGGCTTTCAGCCCCTGCATAAAGCGCGGGACAACCTCGTAGTGTGGCGCAATATAATGGACGATATCTTCACGCATCGTCGACTGTCCGACAAACACCGGTGAACGTCGCAGCCCCAGGCCCAGCGCATCCTGCCCCAGAATCCCCTGCTGTATGGTATGCAGGCTCTCCTCGCTGAGCGGATCGTCGAGCTGGCCGCAATACTGCGCGATCACATGCGCAAAGCGTTGGATGCGGTCGCCCTGATCAGACTCTTTTTCAATCAGGAAACTGGCGCGCGACTCCTTAAACGTCAGCCAGCTGGCGGTGCGCATCAGAATATCTGCGCCAAAGGCGTTATCCAGGTCTTTTAAGGCGTCATTTAGATCGAAGGCCAGCGCCTGCTCAACGGCGGGCGTTCTCCGTACCAGCGGACAGAAATCTGACGAGCCCGGCAGGTTATCCTTGATGCGCCAGCGGCGGTTACGCTTCAGCGTGGTGCGGGTGAGCCAGGCACCGGATGAAATCGCCTCGACATAACCGCCGTTGGTCACATCGGGCACCTGTAGCGTGCTGCCGGTCAGCCATTCATAGAAAAATCCGGCCCGCCGCGCATACTGGCCGAACGGCTCCTGGCAACACCACTGTTCCAGTGCTTCAGGTCCGATGGCCGTAAACAGCCGGGCAAAGAACTCAAGATGGATCTCTTCATATTTGAGGCCAAAGGCGAAGTGACCGGCAAAGGAATCTTCCGGCTGATAGCCAGGCGGATAGTGATTCTCTACCTGTCCCTGGCTCTCGTGATGGGATCGTACAGTGCCGATGGCCGACTTCACGCGCAACGGTTGCGCCAGTTCAATTGCATAACGTTCGCGCAGCGCGCTGAAGCCGACCAGCATAGCGAATCCCTTATCTGTCGAATTAAAACGGTAACATATAGGAATTCTACCACGAAAACGTTAATTTCGCTATCGAGAAAGCGTTAACAGCCGTCCAAAAACGATAATTAAGTGGCAGGATGATGCGAAAACAATAACGACACTGCCCCGTCAGGGTTTAACCACGATACAGAGCAGAGCAGACCAGCAACAATCATCACCACACCGGCCAGACTGTGCCAGCTGAAAGCCTCCTGAAACACCGGCAGGCTGACGGCCACCAGCCACACCAGCACATAGCTGAGAATCAGCAGCGGATAGACCCGGTTGAGCGGGAAAAAGTGCAGCGCCCGGATCCAGCAGAGCATCGAGACGCCATAGGCCCCCCAGTCCGGCCAGCAGCATAAGGGCGGGCTGGATAGCCACCGCAGGCAGCGACAGGAGACTGCTGAACTCAGGCAGCCGTGGCATCGCCCAGCGCATCATTAACTGCGCAGCAGAAACCCGCAGCACGCTGCAGGCCACCCATCCATACCCTTTCATAGCTGACTCGCCATCAGTGCCACGCCGGTTACCACCAGCAACGTGCCCGCCATCTGGCGTAGCGTCAGTCGCTCGCGCAAAAGGAGCCGCCCGGCCAGCGCGACGAAAATGAAATTAAGGCTCAGCATCGGATAGGCCTGGCTCACCGGCACCTGCTGCAGCACCTGCAGCCAGAGAAGCATGGCGACACCTAACAACAGCACGCTGAGGGCGATCCAGCTTAACCGCCCCTGACGTGACAGCGATAGGTGGTGCCCACCGCGTGAGCAGCGTCCTCGATGATGGCGATACCATGCTGTTCAGCCAGCGCATAAATCGGGTCGAGATCGGCGAGCGCACCGGCATAATGCACCGGAATGATGGCGCGCGTTCGCGGGGTAATCGCCTGTGCAATCTGTTCCGGCGTCACCATGAGGTTGTAAGGATCGACATCAATCATGACCGGCGTCGCGCCCAGCAACGTAATCAAGTTCAGGGTTGAGACCCAGGTCATGGGGGTGTTCACTTCATCGCCCGGCCCGATCCCGATGGTCATCAGCGTAACGTGCATCCCCGTCGTGGCAGAACTGACCGCAATGGCGTGCTGATTGCCGGTCAGCTGAACAAAGCCTGCTCCAGCTCGGCGCATTTTGTTCCGGTCGTAATCCATCCCGAATCAAACGGCCTTAACGGCAGCCAGCTCTTCATCACCGAACGAAGGGCGGGAAAAGGGCAAAAATCCATGCTAAAACTCATGCAGACCAACCTGTAAGCTGTCGCGGGTTTTAATCAGACACAATGCCGGAAAAAGAATTTGAATAGCGGTTTATTCACGCACGGCAATAGCGCTATCGCGCCCCAATTTTCCCGTTATGGAATTAAGCTTATCGGACTGATAATACAAACCACCGCTCAAAAGTTAACTGAACATTAAATGGATGAAATGAATGACAATAAAATCAACGAGGCATTAGTTAAGGATCGCTGAAAAAAGTTCACTCACCACTCACAGATACTCTCTCTTATCGTTACTCTTTTCGTTCTATTGATAATGTTCATAAATCAGCGAACTTTAACGGGAACAGCCGCAGGAAATGCCCGATCTGTGAATTGTCACGATCGGGTCGGCGTTTAACTTTCGTTGATTTTCATCGCTCCGCTGATGCCGGTTTAATGCAGTGAGATCGCCGTAAAACCGGTAGCTTTGCGCGTGCCGGAAACGCCGGTTTAATAAAGCTGTCTTAATGCAATCTTAATATTGCCGGTTACTCTTGTTCTGACCTCACATTAATCGTTATTTTCTGGTGAAATGAAGCAACACTCAGTTAATATCTTTCCGATAAAATGTACCCGCAACGTAAAAACAGTGCTAAAAAGTGAATGGAATCGCGGAGTCAGGCGTTAACGTTGGATCTGCCAGAAAAAGAGAAAAGAGTGATGATACGTGCCGCCTGTTTATGCGCTCTGCTTGCCCTGCTCAGCCCGGTGCTTTATGCCGCACCGACGACTTATGCCATTACTCCGGACAAAACAACCATTGGCCTTTCCTGGCGTGCCTTTGGTCACGATTTTTCGCAGGCCAGACTGCAGGGTGTGACCGGAACCGTGATACTGAATCCTAATGACGACCGTGATAACCATGTCGAAGTGAGTATTCCGGTCGGCACGCTGGTGGCGTCAAACAGCCTGCTCACCTGGCAACTGAAGAGCGATCTGTTTTTTGATGCGGAGCACTACCCGCAGATTCATTTCGTCAGCAGCCGCGTTGTCGCGCTGGGTAGAGGTCAGTACCGGATTTTTGGCGTGTTAACGGTGAAAGATGTCAGCCGGCCGGTGATGATGCTCGCCTCGCTCGACAGCGGTGAGGCGGTCGATCCTGCTTCACGCTCGCTGGCTCTGCACGCATCGACCGCGATCTCCCGCACGGCATTCCGAGTGGATCGGCTGGTCGGGGTGGTGGATGACCGGGTGAACATTGCGCTGGCGATTGCCGCGCAGGTGAACGCTCCGCTCCGCTGAAGGCGCAGCCAGACTACGTCAGTGCGGCCTGCAGGATAGTGGCGATAGCCGCCAACTGGTGAGCCGGATTGCGGCCAATCAGCACATACTGGAAGCCATCCCGGTTCCACCAGGCCAGCTCCATTCCATACCGCCGTTCACGGGCGATCGCCTCCGGTCCGTGCGGAGCCGGTGAAATACAGAGCGCCATCGGGCCGTAATCCGCGTACAGCCAGGCGATCTGCGCGATTGAAGTCCGCTCATAGCGCAGGATCCGGACCATTTTCAGTTCAGCCCCGGGCAGGCGTCCGGCGCGGCGCTCCGCCTATGCCTCGCGCTGCTTGAGCGTGGCCAGCTGCACAAACGGGTACTGCTGGCGCAGCAGAAAGTCTCTCCTGTTAAGCGCCAGCGCCTCGCTGATGCGCGCGCCGGTGTTCCACAGCGTGGTGAACAGCATCTTGCGGCGCAGGTCTGGCATGAAGTGGAGCAGAACGCTGATCTCCGGCGCCAGCAGGTACTTCGGCAGGTCGTCGACCAGCGCGGCCGGGTAGTCGATGGCCACCGGTAGCTGGGCGAACATGGCGGGCAGGTTAATTGTAATGATATTCAGCTCCCGGCGTATTCTCTGTGACAGTAGGACGTGGGCTCCCCCCGGGTTTGCACCGTGTAGGAAGGAAAATCCGTGATTTCAATATTACTGAATGGCGTAAAGATTTCGCCTGCAGGCAGACGCCGGCGGAATCCTTCCAGGACGGACTTTTCACCCGCAGGGCCGACGGACGGCATCGATACCGACATGCTGTCAGGAACGATGCGGGAATAGCTTCCTTTATCATCCATCCGGTCCAGTATTCTGAGCTTCAGCGTCAGGTCAGAACTGCTACTTTTACCCGGAATGGTCCATGTCGATGAGACCTCATACACTGCGCTGTCCTGCTTCCTGTCAACCACGGTTCCCCGCATCTGCAGTATAGTCGGCTGGATCATTTTTCCGTCGCCCGGCAGATTCTTACTGCATACCATAACGGAGCCGGACGGATAGGCGGCGTTCAGGTGTATGACTTCATCCCGCGTCGCGGCAGGCGTGGCAGGCACCACTCCTGCAGACGCAATGACTCCGGCAATCAGACCGGCAGCCAGGCGCCCCCGGATCCCTGCCCGCGGACTACTCACCCGGACGGTCAGCGGGTGAGCAACCGGACCCGTAATGCCGCGGACTATATCATCTGCCTCCATCATCGTTTTTTCTCCATTTCCTTTAAATCCCGCCATCCATATACCCCTGTGCTCCTACTCTGTTGTGCTTACCCGCCGGCCATCCGGAACCGGCATCTTCAGCAGGCGCGATCGCCGTCGCGGCTCTGCCCCGGGAGGGCGGCCTGCGCCAGTATCCTGTCGCGGTGCGCGTCAAGCCGCTCCAGCCGGACGCCTGCGTCCCCGGCGTGCGTGATTTCCGGGCTGCCCGCGTCCCCCCTGAACCGCCGGCGCGGATGTATCCCCGGCAAAAGGCCGCCGTCGCCGCTGAGGGTGCAGATGACCCGCCCGCCGCCGGTGACGATCTCGCGCCGCACCTGCGCCGCCTGCCACATGCTCCCGGCGATGCGCGTTTCCCTGAGCCAGAGTTCCCGCAGCCGGAACACGCCCCGCGTGAGGGCGGTAATGTCGTCCATCGTGTGACTGTCGATAAGATCCACTGTAACATGCCTTATTATTTCAACTGCGATAATCACTGCTACTTATAAAATGCTCCGTTATAGTTACCCTTCATACAGTAAAGACTGGACACATACCGAATGTGATATTACCAACCTGAAATTAACGGAAGGCGGCATCCGGTGGTTCCGCTTTCTGCCGGATTTACGGCTTTCGCTGAAGCGTAGCACGCGCCGTCGCGGGGAAAAGCGCCGTTTCCGCGGCCGCGCCCGCCCGGCGCGCCCCGTATGTAGTGCCTAGATTAGCTGATACAGCCACTATATGTAGTGTTAGACGCGGAAAACCACCCTCGCACTTGAAAGATCCGATTCTGCCTTTTTTCGGATCTCAGGAAAAGAGAAGAAGGATTGTTGCATGATAATCACAAAAAAATGGTAATTATTGTGATTATTGTGATTATTGTGATTATTGTGATTATTGTGATTATTGTGATTATTGTGATTATTGCTAATTAAGCGAAATTTATATTAATTGATAACTCAAATGCAATTAAACAGCGACCTCATCAGTGGTCTGAAAGGCTCAGAAAATGGATGACAGCTGATGGACTCTGGGTTCCTTACTCACGTCGCAGGCCCCGCATTCATCAGCCCAGGTACCGGCGAGACTGCCTCGGAGAACTTGTTCAGATTGATGGTTCTCCACATGACTGGTTTGAAGGTCGTGCGCCGAAATGCTGTCTGCTCGTTTTTATTGATGACGCGACTGGTCGCCTGATGCATCTCCGCTTTGGTGAGACTGAATCAGCCTTTGATTACATGATGGCCACCCGCGAATATCTCGAGCAACACGGCAAGCCCCTTGCGTTTTACAGCGACAAGCACGGTATTTTCAGGGTCAATAATGGTGGTTCAACCACAACCGGCGTCACCCAGTTTGGCCGTGTGTTTTCTGAACTAGGGATCGAGCTGATTTTTGCCAACAGTCCGCAGGCCAAAGGTCGCGTAGAGCGGGCAAATCAGACTCTTCAGGATCGGCTTATCAAGGAGATGCGTCTCGAGGGAATCAGTAGTATTGAAGCAGCCAATGCTTGGCTGGATACATTCATCGCTGACTTCAATCGTCGCTTCGCAAGACCAGCAAAACACCCTAAAGACCTGCATCGACCCGTGGCTGAAAGCAACGAAGAGCTGGATGATATCTTCGCCTGGCAGGAATTGCGTAAACTGTCTAAAACGCTGACATTCCGCTATGATAAAATGATATATCTGGTTGAACCTACAGAAAAAAATACTCGTATCGCTGGCGAAAAGCTCACAGTCTATGACTATCCAGACGGTACACTGGCATTCAAATACGGTTATCGTTCACTCAAATATCAGGTGTTCGACAAACTGGCGTGTGTCGATCAGGGGCAAATCGTTGATAATAAACGTCTTGGGGCTGTTCTGAAGTTGGCGCAGAGCAAAATGGATGAACTCGAACGTGATGGTAAGCGTGGGCGGAGCAAAAAGATGCCGAAAAGGCGGGCCCAGGCAAGAGTTCAGGAACAACTCAGGGCAACTAACCCGGTCCTGGTCAATCCGGAAGAATTCAGGGCCAGCTTGAAGCGCTAGCCCCCTTCTCTGCTTGGCCAAGCTAAAGCACTGGCCGTAATCGCGGCCTGGTTTTAGCGCGGAGCGTAACCTTCTTCTCTCAGCGCTTTCTGTAATTTATCGATCGCATCTTTCATTAGATACGTCTCATCATCACTGACAGCACAGGCCCTCATCTCACTCCAGGTCAGGCGCTTAATAAACTGCGCAAGCGCCATAGCTTCTTTATCATCAAGTTCAAGAAATAACTTCTCAATACCGTTCATAAGCATCCCTCTTAAGGTGAAGCTCAATTTTATCAGTCGTCAATAACCGAAACGAGTAATCCGCATCAAAAATCAGATAACGACGGCAACTTATGGTCTTTTCAGAGCTAAGCCCAGACACAATCTATCACTTCAGGTGACATTTGAAACTGGGGGAATTGGGTGACATTTTAAGCTTGCAATAACATGCGTTGTAGTGGCTAAATTGAGATGTATGTCTCTGGGATGCTGATGTTTTCAAGCCTGTAAGTCTGGTCAACTAGTCTGGAGTAATTTGACTGAGACGTAACTAATAGTAGAGAAAAGAGAGATACTCACTCTTTTCTCTCATCTCTATTAATTAATGTAAATTGTGATCATTCAGACATTGACAACAGGCCATCATCCAGTCGATTTCCCTGGATTTTTATACCTGCTAATAACGCATCCATATTAGCCAAATCTTCCGTAGTTAATTCAAGATCAATCGCTTTCAAGTTGTCGTCGATATAGGCAACTTTATCCATCCCGGGGATTGGTACGATCCATGGTTTTTGTGCCAATAACCATGCCAGAGCTACCTGCACAGGTGTAGCTCCTTTACTAGCCGCTACTTCTCGGAGCATGATGACTAATGGCATATTTGCTTTTATTGCGTCTGGGGTGAAGCGCGGGAAGTTTGCACGTAAATCTGTTGCGCTATCGAATTTTGTCGAGGTATCAATCGTTCCTGTAAGGAATCCGGTCCCCAGCGGTCCCCATGGCACAAACCCGATCCCCAATTCCTCACAAACGGGCAATACTTCTGCTTCAGGCTCGCGAGTCCACAAAGAATACTGGTTTTGTACAGCCGTGACAGGAGTTACTGCATGTGCCCGACGAATTGTTGCAGCACCAACTTCGGATAATCCATAGTGACGGATCTTTCCTTCCTTAATTAAATCTCCCAGCGTTCCCGCAACATCTTCAATTGGGACATTCGGATCCACTCGGTGCTGATAAAAGAGATCGATATAATCTGTTTTCAGGCTTTTCAGGGATGCTTCGGCAACAGCACGGATGTTTTCCGGGCGGCTATCAACGCCTGTTGTCACGCCATTTTCCAGTTTGAAACCAAATTTGGTCGCAATAATAACTTTTTCACGGTATGCAGATAACGCGTTACCTACAAGCTTTTCATTCGTATAAGGGCCATAGGCCTGTGCGGTGTCAAAAAAGTTAATTCCTCTTTCGAGGGCAGCATGAAGAACGTCAATCCCGGTCCGCTCATCAACAGCGCTACCGGTTCCGAAACTTAAATTCATAGCTCCCATACCCAATGCTGATACATTTAATCCGCTACGACCTAATTGACGATATTTCATATTGAATTCCTTACTCATTAAATACGGGCTATGCCCAGGCTGTCATGTAAATAAAGTGATGGTTCAATCACTATGCGGGTAATCAGATCGGCAATACTTAATCGGGAAACACTGCTGCCCCTAAAAATCTCATTTTTGTGGGTTAGCTCATATTCAACTTCATGCCCATTGGTAAACCACGCAGGTCGGATTATCGTATGATCGAGCCCCGCATTTTCTATAATGTTTGTGGATTCCCGATATGGATCCAAAGTAATACCATACTTTTCACCCGGGACTTCATCATATATACCCATTGAGCTAATAAATATCAAACGGCGCACACCCGTAGATTTCATTGCACGAACAATCGTCTCGGCTTGTTCTTTCATATTACCGGACAGGTTGGCGTACACAATATCTTTACCGTTCATGGCGAGTCTGAGTTGTTCATAATCCAGAACATCACCTTCAACCATGGTTACCCTGGCTGTATCCGGATTTTGCAGGCGTCCACTGTCACGTAAGTACAGAGTTAAAAGAGTCTGGCTGTTATCCAGTAAGTAGCGGGTAGCCACTCGTGCAAGAGAGCCCGCAGCCCCCAGAATCAATAGATTTGTCATTCTTCTCATACCTCATTCCAAATCGATGAGGATAATATTAACGAACCTGATTGTATTTGTATGTGGATTAATCATGCATTCTGTATTCTCAGTTATGGAATAATGAAAAGTACTTTTATGAATGATATATGATAAAAAAGCCTTATTAATGAGTGAGGTTCATAACGCTTATCAGCTTACGATGATTATTAATTGCTTCCGGAGCGATATTATCGTACGCATTACTCTCGTTTATGCAGGTATTTATGAACCGTTCCCCCTCCGTGAAGACAACCGGACTACTGTTTATTCTGATCCTCAGCGCCCTGATGGCCTTTACGTCCTTGTCTACAGATATCTATCTTCCCGCTATGCCCATTATGGCGAAGGAGTTGCAGGGGGATGCAGAATTAACGATTACCGGTTTTTTGATTGGCTTCTGTCTGGCACAGCTCATCTGGGGGCCGATCAGCGATCGCTTCGGTCGTCGCCCTCCTCTAATAATCGGCATGGTATTATTTATTATCGGTTCCGCAGGATGCGCACTTTCTACTGACATCTCGCATATCGTTTTCTGGCGCGTATTTCAGGCGCTTGGGGCCTGCACTGGTCCGATGCTGGCGCGCGCCATGATTCGAGATCTGTTTAGCCGTACTCGTGCCGCCCAGATGCTTTCAACATTAACCATTGTCATGGCGATTGCCCCTATTGTTGGCCCACTTCTTGGCGGGCAGATAATTAAACTCACTTCCTGGCATGCCATTTTCTGGTTGTTGACGGCAATTGGCACATTCATGCTGCTGTCACTTTACTGGTTGCCTGAAACATTGCCGATTGAACGTCGAATATCGGCCTCAATGAGTGATGTGTTCCGGACATATTATCGGTTACTCAGTCATGTGAATTTTATGAAATTCACCCTCTGTCTGACGTTTTATTATGTGGCCATTTATGCATTTATCGCTGGCTCTCCTTTTATCTATATCACATGTTTTAATGTTGATCCGCAGCATTACGGTTGGTTGTTTGCCGTCAATATTGTTGGTGTTATGGGGCTAAGTGCGGTTAACCGTCGCCTGGTACAACACTACCCTCTGGAAACGCTCTTAAAAGGTGCAGTACTGATTGCCGCTATTGCGTCATTAGTCGTGGCTGTTGCGACAAAACTTAATGTCGGTGGTATAGCCCTGATTGCCCTCGCAATTTTCATCCTGTTTTCAATGAATGGCATTATTGCCGCCACGGCAACGGCTGCCGCGCTGGATGCGGCGCCGAACTTTGCGGGGTCGGCTTCTGCACTGATTGGTTCACTCCAGTACGGCAGTGGCATCATTTCATCACTGCTGTTGGCAATTTTCAGCGACGGAACCCCCTGGACGATGGGCTGGATTATCACGTTTTTCACTCTGGCCAGCGCAGCCATAGCGCTGACCACGCGAGTGAGTAAGGCAGTTCATTAAATATTTGTGCTAAAGAAGGCAACAAACTGCCCTATCGTTGCATCGACATAGCGTAGTACTCAATAGAATTGTCAGGGCAGCGTCAGCCTGACGATATGTCGAAGTGATTAGAATCATTGCAGGTAATTCCCATCATCTTAGATAAGGGCACTTCGCATGATCAGACATTTACGTTTCCTCGGACTGTTGCTGCCCTTATTCACATTTTCATCCAGGGCAGCGGAACAATATCCCGCTGTCCATATCGCCCCAGCAGGAAGTCAGAACGCGGTGTATGGGCCCACCGAGAACTTTGCCGGTCGTGTCAGGATTGATCCTCTCCTCAAACCGGATAACGACATCAGTGTTTCCGGGGCTTATGTCACGTTTGAACCCGGCGCTCGTTCCGACTGGCATACGCATCCGGCAGGTCAGCGGCTGATTGTGACCTCTGGTGTTGGGCTCACCCAACAAGAAGGCCAGCCGGTGCAGGTTATCCGCGCAGGTGACGTTGTCTCTTGCCCGGCGGGCGTCAAACACTGGCACGGGGCGGCCCCCGGCAGCGCGATGACGCATCTGGCGATAACCGGGATTGTGGATGGCAAAAGCGTTAACTGGATGGAGAAAGTGACAGATGAACAATACCATGCCCATTAAAGCATTAGCGGCATCGTTACTGCTGGCCTTTGGTTTTGGTCTCGCAGCACATGCTGCGCCCGTCAATAAAGGAGCCTCATATATGAACCACGAACAAACGGTTTCAGATACGTTGTCAGCCCGCCAGCAGGCCATTTCGTTGATTGCTGTATCGATGGCTAGCAGTCAGATGGATAAGCTGAATGCCGACCTGAATCAGGGGCTAGACGCCGGACTCACGATAAACGAAACCAAAGAGATTCTCGTCCAGCTCTATGCCTATACGGGCTTCCCCCGTAGCCTGAATGCGCTTAATGAACTGATGAATGTCGTCGAAGCACGTAAACAACGTGGTATCAAAGACGTTGAGGGTAAAGAACCGGTTGCCCCGATCCCTGTCGGGGATGAGCTTCGCCGTGTCGGCACCGCAAACCAGACAAAAATCTCAGGCGCTCCCGTCCAGGGCCCGCTGTTTGATTTTGCCCCGGTGATTAACCAGTTCCTGCAAACGCATCTTTTCGGTGATATTTTCGCCCGCGATAACCTCGACTGGCAAAGCCGCGAGCTGGCAACGGTTGGCGCATTAGCAGCCACTCCAGGCGTTGAAGCACAGCTGTTATCGCATACACGAGCAAGCATGCGGCTCGGCCTCACGGCAGCACAGCTGCGGCAGCTTGCACAGGTTCTGCGTGAACATGGCGAAAGTGATGCCGCAACGCGAGCTGAAAAGGCACTGCAGCAGGCGCTCGCAAACAATTAGGAGTGGGTTATGGAGCATGATCCCAACCGCAGAATGTTAATCTCCGCACTAGCTGGTTTCACGCTGATGAACGTTTCTTTGGCATCAGCGGCGACCGGAACCGCAAACGTGCAGGGTAAAAGCCGTGTTCTGGTGGCGTACTTTTCCCGCAGCGGAAATACACGAGTCATTGCGGGCGTCATTCACCGCAGCTTGAATACCGATCTGTTTGAAATCGAACCGACTACGCCTTATCCAGAAGACTATTTTCAGACCGTTGAACAGGCGAAAAAAGAGCGTGAGCGAGGCGTAAAACCGACATTAAAAAATAACATTGCAGATATCTCACGCTACGAGACCGTTTATTTAGGCTTTCCGATCTGGGGGACCAGCGTGCCGCCTGTAGTTCAAGCATTTCTCAGCAGCCACAACCTTGCGGGCAAATTGCTCATCCCCTTCATTACTCACGGTGGCTACGGTAAAGGAGACAGCGACGACATCCTTACCCGTCTCGCCGCAACTGCGCGTCGGGAAAAACCGCTGGTTATTGAATGCGACCAGGAGCGAAGAACAACTGAAATGGTCACCAGTTGGTTAGAGACAATACGCAGTTAATCGTCCGCATTCATGAGTCTGCCAAATAAGGGCAATCAGGGGGGCTTAATAATTAACGCTGACAACTCAGATATTATCGAACGGCAAACATAACTGAGGATGTAATATTGAAGACAATCTTAAAAACGCTGGCCATCTGCATGATGGCGGGTGGCCTGGTGGCTCAGTCGGTATATGCCGAGCCGTTGGTCATTCAGGAACAGGGTAGCTTTTCTGCTGGCGGTACTATCAACACCGCTCCTGGTAAGTTTGACGCGAAGAAGCCGCTGGATTCCGCTGGCCAAACCTACCATGGCGATCATGCGTCTGTCTTCTACCAAATTCCTGAGAATCCGCATAAATACCCTATCGTCATGCTGCACGGCGCAGGTCAGTTCTCCCGTACCTGGGAAAGTACCCCGGATGGTCGCGAAGGGTTCCAGAACATATTCCTGCGTCGTGGGTTCTCAACTTATCTTGTCGATCAACCACGCCGGGGCAGCGCCGGGCGCACGACTGTAGAAGGTACTGTTACGCCTAAACCGGATGAACAAATGTGGTTTAACCAGTTCCGAGTTGGCGCGTGGCCAGAGTATTTTAAAGGTGTTCAGTTTTCTCACGACAAAGAAGCGTTGAACCAGTATTTCCGTCAGATGACCCCGAACACCGGACCGTTTGATATCAATGTGATCTCTGATGCGATGTCCGCCGTCGTGGATAAATCCGGCCCCGCTATCCTCTTCACACACTCTCAGGGTGGCGGGCCAGGCTGGTACACTGCGATGAAAAATGACAAGGTCAAAGCCATTGTCGCCTTCGAGCCGGGAAGCAGCTTTGTCTTCCCGGAAAAAGAACTCCCTGCCCCTATGCCAAGCGCGTTTGACACGCTAAAGGGTGAGCCAGTGCCAATGGAACAGTTTATGGCACTGACCAAAATCCCGATTCTGATTATTTACGGCGATAACATACCGGATAAACCTGTCGCCATGCCCGCGCAGGACAGCTGGCGCGTACGTCTGGCGATGGCTCGCGAGTGGCGTGACGTGGTGAACAAGCATGGCGGGGATGTCACTGTGACACATCTGCCTGAAGTAGGAATCAAAGGGAATACTCACTTTCCGTTCTCCGACCTGAATAACATCCAGATTGCTGATTTGGTTAGCAAATTTCTTAAAGATAAAAATCTCCAGTAGCCATACATAAGGATTGCTCATCATTCATTTATGAGTACAGCTAATTAGCCTTAGACAATATTACTCTCTAATCAAATAAATAAGGGTGCGTTAAGCTCTTTTCACCCCCTGGATTGAGGATATTCATGTGCAAACTGTAAAACTGAACAACGGTATTGAAATGCCCCTGCTGGGCTTTGGTGTCTTCCAGATGACGGATGCTGCTGAATGCGAAAGAGCCGTTATTGATGCAATTGATGCGGGATACCGTCTGATCGATACCGCAGCGTCTTACCAGAATGAAACCCAGGTCGGGAACGCTCTGAAACAGACTGGTATCGCCCGTAACGAACTCTTTGTAACGACCAAACTGTGGCTGCAGGATACTAATTATGAAGGCGCTAAAGCACAGTTCGAACGCTCCCTGAACCGGCTGCAACTTGATTACGTCGACCTGTATCTGATTCACCAGCCTTATGGCGATGTCCATGGAGCATGGCGTGCAATGGAAGAACTGCAGCAGGCAGGCAAAATTCGTGCTATCGGTGTAAGCAACTTCCATCCTGACCGACTGGCCGACCTTATCGCCTTCAACAACGTGGCTCCTGCGGTGAACCAGATTGAAGTTAACCCCTTCAATCAGCAGCTGCATGCGGTTCCATGGAATCAAAGCCATGGCATTCAGCCGGAAGCCTGGGCACCGTTTGCTGAGGGTAAAAATGGCCTGTTCCAGCATCCCATATTAACGGCAATTGGCCAGAAGTACGGCAAAAACGTGGGCCAGGTTGTACTGCGTTGGATCTTCCAGAGAGGCATCATTTCACTGGCGAAGTCGGTGCGCAAAGAACGCATGGAGGAGAACATCAACATTCTCGATTTTGAACTCAGCTCTGAGGATATGCTGCAGATTGCCGCCCTCGACACCGCAACCAGCGCTTTCTTCTCTCACCGCGATCCGGCGATGGTGGAATGGCTGACTGGCCGCAAACTTGATGTTTAAGTCGCGATAAAAGAGGTATTCATTCAATGCAAAAACGTTATCTGGGTAAATCCCGACTCGAAGTCTCCTCGCTTGGGCTAGGCTGCATGGGCTTAAGCCACGGCTACGGCCCGGCGACCGATACTCGTCAGGCTATCGAGCTCATTCGCGCAGCGGTTGAACGTGGCGTCACCTTTTTCGATACCGCTGAAGTGTATGGCCCTTTCCTTAATGAAGAGGTTGTCGGCGAAGCCTTAAAACCATTTCGTGACCGCGTGGTCATTGCCACTAAGTTTGGTTTTACTTTTGGCGACGACAACAAGCAGCAGATTTTAAACAGCCGTCCGGAGCATATCCGTGAAGCTGTGGAAGGATCATTACGCCGTCTCAAGACTGATGTCATTGATCTGCTGTATCAACATCGTGTCGACCCGGATGTCCCCATTGAAGATGTTGCGGGAACAGTGAAGGACCTGATCGCTGAAGGTAAAGTTAAACATTTCGGTCTGTCCGAAGCGGGGGCGCAAACTATTCGTCGTGCGCATGCCGTACAACCTGTCACTGCCCTGCAAAGCGAATACTCAATGTGGTGGCGCGAGCCTGAACAAGAGATCCTGCCACTTCTTGAGGAACTCGGCATAGGATTTGTTCCCTTCAGCCCGTTAGGTAAAGGATTCCTGACTGGAACCATTAACGCTTCCACAGCCTTTGCAGAGAATGACTTCCGCCGTAAAGTCCCTCGTTTCGAGACCGAAGCACTGGAATCCAATAAACAACTTGTTGCTCTTTTGGAAGTAATTGCAAAAGACAAAGGCGTCAGCCCGGCACAAATTGCGCTGGCATGGCTGCTTGCTCAAAAAACCTGGATTGTCCCTATTCCGGGTACAACAAAACGCCATCGTCTGGAAGAGAACATGGCCGCATCATCTATATCGTTGTCTCAGGCTGAATTGCTGAAGATAAAAGCCGCTCTCGATACGGTCAAAATTGTCGGCGAACGTTACCCTGCCTCATTGCAGTCTCGAGTGGGCCGTTAGCCATCTATTTAAATAAATTCTCCAGAACTACACTTGGGAATGCTTTCAGACTTTTAAAGGTTAAATATGATTAAGACGGTCAAAGCGATTGGTACCGATGCGGCAACGCATCCTCTGAAAGAATTCAGCATTAAACGTCGCGGATTATTAAATGATGATGTGGAAATAGAAATTCTCTACTGCGGCATCTGCCACTCTGATTTACATCAAATCAAAAATGATTTTGGCGGCACCCATTATCCGGTTGTCCCCGGACATGAAATCGTTGGCCGGGTGATTGCTGTCGGTGAGAATGTCACCAGATTTAAATCCGGTGATTTTGCCGCTGTCGGTTGTATCGTCGATTCCTGCGGTGAGTGCCCTGCCTGCCGCCACGATCTGGAGCAATTCTGCGAATCAGGTACGACATTATCATTTAATACACCAGATAAACATCTGGGTGGAATGACCTACGGTGGATTCTCACAAACTTATGTTTGCCGGGAAAGTTACACGCTGAAAATGCCGGATAATTTAGATCTCGCCGCCGCAGCGCCGTTACTTTGCGCCGGTATTACCGTCTATTCGCCACTCAAACACTGGCAAGCCGGTGCCGGTAAAGTGGTGGGGATCCTGGGCATTGGCGGGCTTGGGCATGTTGCGATAAAAATAGCAAAAGCCATGGGTGCTCATGTTGTGGTCTTTACGACATCGCAGGCTAAAGTTGAGGATGCGAATCGCTTAGGCGCACATGAAGCGGTACTCTCTTCCGATGCACAACAAATGGCAAAATTTGCCGGCAAACTAGATCTGATTTTAGATACCATATCGGCAAAGCATGACGTTAATGCGTATCTGAAATTATTAAAAATTGATGGTTCAGTAGTGCTTGTCGGTTTACCTCCAGACCCTATTGAAATTTCCTCATTTAATGTCGTGAAAGGCCGTCGTAGCTTCTCTGGCTCCAATATTGGCGGCATTGCTGAAACCCAGGAGATGCTTGATTTCTGTGCTGAACACAATATTACCGCAGATATTGAACTGATTGATGCCAGCCAGATAAATGACGCCTTCAGCAGGCTGGAAAAGGGAGACGTGAAATATCGCTTTGTTGTTGATATGAAAACATTGAAATAATCAACATCTTACTATGCAGCCTTCGGGCTGCTTTTTTTTGCTATCGCCACGAGCGCCTTCAGCATCGTTTTATGATCTACCATCAACAATGGCAGCACTTTAAGTGATGGCATTATCAAATTAAAGGTGTAGAATCCCTGAGGTACAGATTATTCATGTTTTTTATTCATAGGTGTATGCGGACTGGCTATCTTAATCAACCACGCTAAACCCGTTATGATGTCCTCGTTCCGTCATATTGTTAAAAATATTACTTACGAGGTTTACCATGAAAAATACCGTATTAATTCTCTCCACATTTTTGTCTCTGTTTTCCATTAACAGTGCATTTTCCGCACAGGCAATCTCAAGTGATGCAGGCAAAGAAAAAATTGACGTTGTTTCCGCCAGTGGTGCCACTACGCTTGATGAATTAGTGGCCAAACTTGCTGACCAGGCAGATAAGCAAGATGCATCCTCTTTTAAAGTTATTTCGGCTACAGGAAATAACAAACTGCATGGCGTAGCAGAGATTTATAAATAATCCTGCTTAGTTCATTTCCGCGGGTTCATTTTATCCTCTTACTGGTTGTAAACAGAGTGAGACTGATGATGATTAAACTCGAGCAATTGATCACCGAAATAAGCAGATGGATAGACGACAATATCCATCAACCACTCAGTATCAATGATGTTGCAGCGCGCGCGGGGTATTCAAAGTGGCATCTCCAGCGCGTTTTCTTTCAGATGAAGGGACAGAATATTGCGACATATATACGGGATAAAAAACTGGCGTTAGCAGCAAACGATCTCATTATCAGTCGTGATAAAGTACTTGATATTGGTATTCGTTATGGTTTTGAATCCCAGCAGTCATTCACTAGGTCATTCTCAAAAAAATACAATGTCCCACCTCAAGCGTATCGCCGATTATATACACAAAAGCATTTTTAAACTGCACTGATAATAAGAGTTCAATATGATGAAAAGTTCGGTGGCTTATTCGCCTCTGGCTATGCTATGCATTTTTTCTATGACGACAGGGTTAGCCGGGTGCGACAGTAAGGACGCGTCTACCGCCAGCAAAGATATTCCTCCTGATGTTATTGTCGAAACAGTAAAAGCAACGCCGCTCACCCTGACCAGCGATCTCCCTGCAAGAACGGTGGCATCCCGTATTGCGGAAATCCGCCCGCAGGTTTCAGGGATTGTGCTTTCGCGTGATTTTACAGAAGGCAGCGAGGTTAAAGCCGGTCAACCACTCTACCATATCGACCCTGCAACCTTCCGCGCATCAGTGGATAATGCCCGGGCGGCACTCAATCAGGCGAAGGCCCAGTCGGAGCTTGCCCAGACAACGCTTTCCCGCTACCGGGCACTGAGCGGGAAAGATTATATCAGTCGTCAGGATCTCGATCAGGCTCAGGCCACTGCCCAGCAGTCGCGTGCGGCAATCGATGCGGCCAGCGCAGCCCTTCGATCTGCAGAAATCGATTTGTCCCACAGCACGGTAACGTCACCACTGAGTGGTCGCATCGGGTTATCTAGCGTGACTGAAGGGGCGCTGGTCCAGAACGGTCAAAGTACTGCGCTGGCTACCGTGCAGCAGTTAGATCCAATGTTCGTTGATATCACCCAGCCGGGCGAGGCGTGGTTACGGCTACAGAGTGCACTTGCGAGCGGCCAGATTAAGCAGGAAAACGGCAAAGTGCCTGTCCATGTACTTATGCAGGATGGAACCCCTTATCCGCTGAGCGGCACACTGGCGTTCTCTGATGTCACGGTGGATCAAACCACGGGCGCAATTACCCTTCGCGCCATTATTCCTAACCCAAATCATCAACTGCTACCCGGTATGTTTGTTCGCGCCCGTCTTGAAGAAGGTGTTGCACCAGAAGCACTGCTGGTTGCCCAGCAGGCTGTCACCCGTACACCACGTGGTGACGCCATGACGCTCATTGTTGATAAGCAAAATCGGGTACAACCCCGCGCGATAACCGTGACGGGAGCGTCTGGCGGTCTTTGGCAGGTCACCGAAGGTCTTCAGGCTGGTGAACGGGTCATTGTTTCAGGCAGTCAGCGGATTAAACCCGGCGAGGTTGTGACCCCGCATGAACGCGCCACGCGCTCCGGTTCGTCTTCACAGGAATAATCATCCATGTCTAAATTTTTCATTAACCGCCCTATTTTCGCCTGGGTGCTGGCTATTATCGTGATGATTGCCGGGGGAATCGCGATTATGGGGTTACCCGTGGAGCAATACCCGGACGTTGCGCCAACGGCGGTACAGATCCGCGTGAGCTATCCTGGGGCTGATGCCACCACGCTGCAAAATAGCGTGACGCAGGTGATTGAGCAGAACATGACTGGCCTGGATGGCCTGATGTACATGTCCTCAACCAGTGACTCTTCCGGGACACTGCAACTGACCCTCTCCTTTAAAAACGGCACCGATCCGGATATCGCACAGGTTCAGGTGCAGAATAAGCTCCAGGTCGCCACTCCCCTTCTGCCACAGGAAGTGCAGCAACAAGGGATTACGGTGATGAAATCCTCCAGTACCTTCTTCCTGGTGCCCGGCTTTGTTGACGAAACCGGGCGCATGAGCATGGAAGACATCGCCGACTTCGTGGCATCCACCATTAAAGATCCGATCAGCCGTATTGATGGAGTGGGAGACACGACGCTGTTTGGTTCACAGTACGCGATGCGCATCTGGCTGGATCCCAATAAGCTCAATAACTATCAGCTGACCCCTGTTGATGTCAGCAATGCCCTTAAGGTACAGAACGCGCAAATTGCCGCTGGTCAGCTGGGTGGTGCGCCTGCGATAAAAGGCCAGCAGTTAAATGCGTCCATCATTGCGCAAACCCGCCTCACCTCGCCGGAAGAGTTCGGGAACATTTTGCTGAAGGTCAACAGCGATGGCTCGCAAGTCACACTACATGATGTGGCGCGAATCGAACGCGGCGGCGAGAACTACCAGTTTGTGGTGAAAATAAACGGTAAACCGGCTTCCGCGCTGGGGATCCAGCTTGCCAGCGGGGCAAATGCCATGGATACCGCAAAAGCTATTCGCGCTAAACTGACAGAGCTGGAACCGTATTATCCAGAGGGGTTAAAAGTAGTTTACCCCTATGACACCACACCGTTTATTAGTATCTCTATCCATGAGGTAGTAAAAACGCTTTTTGAAGCAATTATTCTCGTTTTCCTGGTGATGTATCTGTTCCTGCAAAGTTTTCGTGCAACGCTCATTCCGACTATCGCGGTGCCGGTGGTTCTGCTGGGGACGTTCGGCATACTCAGTGCGCTGGGATACTCCATCAATACCCTGACAATGTTCGGGATGGTGCTGGCCATCGGCCTGCTGGTTGATGACGCCATTGTGGTCGTGGAAAACGTTGAACGCGTAATGGCTGAGGAAGGGCTAAAACCCCGCGCTGCAACACGAAAGTCTATGGAGCAGATCCAGGGGGCGTTGGTCGGCATTGCGCTGGTCTTATCGGCAGTGTTTATTCCTATGGCCTTTTTTGGTGGCAGTACGGGGGTTATCTATCGACAGTTCTCCATTACGATTGTCTCGGCGATGGTGCTGTCAGTGCTTGTTGCCCTCACCCTGACGCCTGCGCTTTGCGCCACTATACTGAAGCCGGTAAAGCCCGGTGAGCATGCCAAAGACCGTGGATTTTTTGGCTGGTTTAACCGCCGTTTCGACGCCAGTAGCTCGCATTATTCACGTGCTGTCGGTCGTATGCTGAACGGAACAGGACGCTACTTAATCATATACGGCGTGATTGTCCTGGGTATGGCCTGGCTGTTTGCACGTCTGCCAACCGCATTCTTGCCTTCAGAAGATCAGGGCGTATTGGCTACGCAGGCCGTCCTACCCGCAGGCGCGACTCAGGAGCGTTCTCAGCTTATTCTGGATCAGATTAATGACTGGTATCTCAATAATGAGAAGCAAAACGTTGCTAACGTCCTGACGGTCAATGGTTTTGGGTTCGCCGGTCGCGGGCAGAATATTGGTATTGCCTTTATCGGCCTGAAAGACTGGTCTAAGCGTGAAGGTAGTGAAAACAGCGTTGACGCCATCGCGGCACGCGCTAATAAAGCCTTCTCTAAGCTCATCGATGCGCAAATCGCCGCGTTCAACTTGCCGCCAATTATTGCACTGGGTAACGCAACCGGCTTCGATTTTGAACTGATTGATCGAGCTGGCCTGGGGCATGAAAAACTCATGGAAGCCCGCAATACCCTGCTCCAGATGGCGCAGCAGCACCCTGACGTATTGATGGCCGTAAGGCCGAACGGCATGGAAGATACGCCTCAATATCGGATCAATATCGACCAGCAAAAAGCATCAGCACTGGGCGTTTCTCTGGAGGATATTAACACCACGCTAAGTACCGCCTGGGCAGGAAGTTACGTCAATGACTTTATGGACAGAGGCAGGGTTAAAAAGGTTTATGTGATGAGCGATGCGTCTTGGCGCATGATGCCGGACGATCTCAATAACTGGTACGTTCGCGCCGGTAACGGTAAAATGGTCTCCTTCGCAAGTTTTGCTGACGCTCAGTGGATTTATGGCTCGCCGCGCCTTGAGCGGTTCAATGGTCTGCCATCCCTGGAAATACTTGGACAACCTGCACCGGGTCGAAGCTCAGGCGAAGCTATGGCTCTTATGGAGCAGTTAGCATCGCAGTTACCAAAAGGTATCGGTCACGACTGGACCGGGATGTCATATCAGGAACGCCTGAGTGGTCAGCAGGCTCCGGCTCTTTATGCCCTGTCGTTGATTATCGTTTTCCTGTGTCTGGCAGCGCTGTATGAAAGCTGGTCTATTCCATTTGCTGTGATGCTGGTAGTACCGCTAGGCGTCGTTGGTGCGTTGCTCGCAACGACCTTGCGTGGTCTCAATAACGACGTCTATTTCGTTGTCGGCCTGCTTACAACCATCGGTTTATCGGCGAAGAACGCGATCCTGATCGTTGAATTTGCCAACGACATGATGGTGAAGGAAGGAAAAGGTCTAATTGAAGCGACGCTTGAGGCAGCACATATGCGTCTGCGCCCGATATTAATGACCTCACTGGCCTTTATACTCGGGGTTCTGCCACTGGCATTAAGCCGTGGAGCTGGGTCTGGCGCACAGAATGCCGTTGGGACTGGTGTCATTGGTGGGATGGTCGCGGCAACGCTGCTGGCGATCTACTTTGTGCCAGTGTTCTTTGTCGTTGTACGCCGTCGTTTTACTGGCAAGCGTGTCAATGATGACGAGGATGATGAGTAATCAAAACCACCGGAGCCCCTGCTCCGGTGTTTTTTTCAAGCGGTATAGCGTAGCGCATCAATCATTAAAGCAAAGGCAGGAGGATGCTGATTCCGGCTGGGATAGTAAAGATAATAGCCCGGAAATACCGGGCTGCACTCATGCAATACCTCAATCAATGCTCCTGATTCAAGCTGCTGTTTGACCATATCTTCAGGGACAAACGAAAGCCCAAAGCCTGCTTCTGCCGCATCGATTCTTTCAGAGAGATTATTAAAGGTAAGCTGACCGTCCACCTTCACCTGAAGGGGTTTTCCATCCTTTTCAAATTCCCAATGGTATAGCCCTCCCAGCGTCGGAAGCCGCATGTTAATACAACGGTGACGCTGAAGGTCGTGTGGGGTATCAGGAATACCATAATGTGTAAAATAGTCGGGTGATCCCACCACGACCAGCCTCAGGTCCGGTCCAATGCGTACCGCAACCATATCTTTATCGAGGCTTTCCCCAAGGCGAACGCCCGCATCAAATCGCCCTTCAACGATATTCACAAAGCCATTATCCACCACCAGTTCAACATTAATCTCAGGATACTCGCGCAGGAAAGGTTTAAGTTTCGGCCACACCAGACTTTTCGCCGCATGCTCTCCGGCAGAGATACGGATATTCCCGGCAGCAATGCCATTAAGCTGCACCAGTTGTTCCAGCTCTTGTTCCAGCTCTGTCAGGCGAGGCTCCAGACAGGCGATGATCCTCCCCCCTGCTTCCGTGGGTGCCACGCTGCGCGTGGTGCGGGTCAGCAGACGGATATTAAGCCTGGCCTCCAGCGCCTTAATGGCATGGCTCAGAGCTGACTGGGAAACCCCGATTTTAGCCGCCGCCCGGGTAAAACTTCTCTCCCTCGCCACGGCCAGAAAGAGCTGAAGTTCATTGAAATTTTCTTTAAGCACGCGATTTCCCTTAATGTTTTGGCTAGTAACTTAATCATGAGAAGGGTTCATAGACGCAATCATTTTAGCCCCATTATTCTCAATAATCACAGTTGATACACTTCTTCACAGTGAAATTCTCCAATTGCTCAGCAGGTTTATAATGAAGGTTTTAATTTTCGGTGCGACCGGCAGTATTGGTCGTCATGTTGTAGAAATGTTGATAGAAATGGGACATCAATCGAAAGCACTGGTCCGTTCCCCAAAAAAAAGAAAATTGTTGCCACAGGGAATTGAGATTGTTTATGGCGACGTCTCTGTCCCGGAAACATTGACCGGCATTGGAGATGATATCGATGCCGTTATTTTCACCCTGGGGTCAGATGGATTAGGCCGTATTGGTGCTCGGGCTGTGGACTATGGCGGGGTGAAAAATATTCTTCAACAACTTAAGCATCGGCGAGTCAGAGTTGCGCTGATGACTGCCATCGGCGTGACAGAAAGAGAAGGTTCGTATAACCGCCAGACGGAAGCGCATGACTGGAAACGTCGTGCGGAACGCCTGGTTCGTGCCAGCGGTCACCCCTATACCATCGTCAGGCCTGGTTGGTTTGATTACAACAAACCGAATGAACAAAAAATCGTCATGTTACAGGGAGACAGACGTCATTCAGGCACACCGACCGATGGCGTGATTTCCCGTAAACAAATAGCCAGAGTACTGGTTAGCGCATTAACAGACGATGATGCTAAGAATAAAACGCTTGAACTCATTGCCGAAAAAGGGAAAGAGCAACAGAATCTCACCCCGCTTTTCTCAGCCCTGCAACAGGACCGCGCAGATAAAAACGATGGTATTCATGATTTAAACAACATGCCCATGGACTCAGAGCCTGAGTGCGTTATTCGCGATCTTAATGCAATGACGCAATAAGATAAATATAAAAAAGGCGGTATATTCTACCGCCTTTTTTAATTACACCTTCAATGAAGCCATATCGATCACAAAGCGATATTTTACATCACTCTTTAGCATCCGCTGCCAGGCCGTGTTAATATCCGAAATATTAATCAACTCAATATCAGACGTTATCTGATGCTCTGCACAGAAATCGATCATTTCCTGTGTCTCCGCAATCCCACCAATGACCGAGCCAGCCACCGATTTTCGCCCTAAAATCAGCGGCGCGCTGTTAAGCATCGGATTCAAGTCTCCCAGATACCCCACAAGCACCAGTGTTCCGCTCAGCGCCAGCGTCGGAATATAGGGATTCAGATCATGCACATAAGGAACCGTATCGATAATCAAATCAAACTGGTTATGCGCGCCCTGCATCTGCTTTTCATCGGTTGAAATAACAATATGCGATGCCCCCAGACGGCGGGCGTCGGCCTCTTTATTCGGCGAACGACTGAATAACGTGACTTCTGCGCCCAGCGCTTTGGCTAATTTAATCGCCATATGCCCCAGGCCTCCTAACCCAACGACCGCGACTTTGCTGCCCGGGCCAACATTCCAGTGACGAAGCGGTGACCAGGTGGTGATGCCCGCACACAGCAGTGGAGCTGCACCTTTTAAGTCCAGCGTTTCAGGCACTTTGATGACGAATTTTTCAGTGACAACAATCTTGTCCGAATAGCCACCATAGGTTGGCATATGGTCATGCCTGTCAGTATCGTTATAGGTTAAGGTATTACCCTCTTCGCAGTACTGCTCCAGCCCTTGCTCACAGGGTTTACAATGCTGGCAGGAGTCCACCATGCAGCCCACACCGGCATAATCACCCACACGGAATTTGGTCACCGCCTTGCCAACCTGACTGACACGGCCAATGATTTCATGACCCGGCACCATCGGATATTTTGCTCCACCCCAGTCATTAAACGCATTGTGGATGTCTGAGTGACAAACGCCGCTATATAAAATCTCGATGACCACATCGTTATCGCGCGGGTCGCGGCGGACAAAATTGTGCGGAACTAAATCCTCTTTTGCGGCAAAAGCGGCATAACCTTTCACATTTAAGGTCATCTTTGAATCTCCGAATAAGAAGTGAAGCGACATCATGGCCACACAGCGGCCGTCATGTCGTGGGAAGAGTAAGAGGGTTTATTTCGGGCGTAATTCGCCATATTTGTAAGACGCTGTAGCGCCACCATCAATCAGCAGATCGCTGCCGGTGACGTAGGTACCATTAGGCCCAAACAAAAACTCTGCCAGCGCGCCAATTTCATCCGGTGTGCCGCCCCGGCCTGCGGGAGATTTATCCAGCATATTGCGGTAAAACGCGCCACGTTCTGCGCTGTTAAGCTCGTCATAGGCCAGCGGCGTAAAAATGATCCCGGCGCTGATGCAGTTAATTCGTGCGCCACGCTTGCCCCACGTCACCGCTTCAGACATCACGCGCAGCGCATTGCAACGCTTGGAAATCTGGTAGGCGTAAAGGCTGTCTTCAATATCTTTCACCAGCGGTAGCTCAAGCAGGTCTTCCGGCGGTAACGTTGCCAGTTCATCCGCCTGGGCCTGAGTCAACGCATCAACGGCTAAGCGATGGCTGGACTGCGAGCCAATCACCACGCAGGAGCCGCCGCGCGCAATCACCTTGCCAAACTCCTCAAAAAGCACGGCGGTGCCGTACAAATCGACCCGGAGAAGATCCTGTGCTTTGGCCTGTGAAGGGGAAAGCCCGGCCGTATGAATAACGCCTTTAATCTCACCTAATGCACAGGCTGACTTCACCAGTGCCTGAACCGACTGGCGAGAGCTAACATCGACCGTCGTTGTGCTTACCTCAAAACCCGCACGAGAGAGCGTATTTTCAGCCTGCTGTGCATTTTCTGTTTTGATATCAGCCAGAAGAATATGTTTTCCGACGCTGACGCGTCGCGCAATGGCCTGTGCGATAGAGCCACTACCTATAACAACAATGACATCTTTCATTTTTATCACTCTTTCATGGTGCTAACTGAAAAAGCATAGCGGCTGAACAAGTGGCGGTTAAGGCTGTCAATGAACTTAACCTTATGAACTTAATTCATAAATTAAACGCCTTTGGTACAGAGATATTAGTCCAAACGCTTCAGAACACGAGCTGGTGATCCACCGACAACAACATTCGGTTCCACATCTTTAGTCACCACAGCCCCGCCAGCAATAACGGCGTTCTCACCTACGGTTACGCCAGGCAGGATAAGCGCCCGGGCACCGATCCATACATTACGTTTGATATGAATCGGTTTGCACAGCAGGGTAAAACGATCGTCAAAATCATGATTGGTGGTTGTCAGCGTAACCTGAGGGCCTATCTGGACATCGTCTTCAATGATAATCCCGCCAGCAGACATCATGGTGCAATTATGGTTAATGAATACATTTTTTCCGACCTGAACCTGGCGACCAAAATCGATATAGACAGGCGGTAAAATCTGGCTGGTACTCTCCATTTCCCGACCAAAAAGTGCGGTAAATAACGGATGCAAAGAGCCGTCCAAAAACGCATATTCTACACGATTAATTGACGCATTAATTGACCATGACTGGCTCATATCCTGAATAGCTTCACGGTATTCTGGAGACCGCATGTTGACCGGTGCGCCAGTGGATAACTTCTGGTATAACGCTGAATTTGACATATATCTTCCTTTTGCAAAGAGGGATTTGCTTGCTTCGGAAAGGCATTATGCTTTTGCATTAACAACAAATCCATGGATTGTTTTTGCTTTCAGTATTCCAATTTTTGATATAATAGTTTCCTAAACATAGCAAAGGACATTTACAAATGCTGGATAAACTCGATGCGTTGAGGATTTTTTGTATAGCGGCAGAAACGTTGAAATTTCGAGAAACAGCGAACCGGCTTGGGCTTGCACCTCAGATGGTAACACGGGCTATTGCTGAGCTTGAGCAACAATTAGGAGAAATACTGTTCCTCCGTAATACCCGGCAAATGACGTTAACCCCTTTCGGACAGCAACTCTGGCCAAAAGCCGAGTTGCTTCTTGCAGAAAGCGAGTCTTTGTTCACTAGTGGAAAGAAACATAATAGCCAGGATATGACCGGACGCGTGCGAGTCACATTACCGCCGCTTTTTGAAAATCAGGATATTGTTCGTCACTTGCTGCGTTCACTTGGGCCTTACCCTGATCTCACGATTGAATGGCTTCCCACAGATGCGCATCTTAATATCATAGATGAGCAAATCGATATTGGCATAAGAATAGGCACTATTCCGGATAATCGATTTATCGTCAAATGCATTAGACCTGTAGGAATTCGTATTGTTGCCGCTCCAGAGTTAATTAACCAGTTGGGAATGCCAGATTCTTTAAGAACTCTGCAATATGAGTATCCTCTCAGCGCATTGAGTAACAGTAATTCAGGCCGTGTATGGCCATGGCAGTTTGAGGATGGCAGCTCTTTTTTCCCAGCAAAACCTAAATTTATCGCCAGTGACATTGGCAGTGAACTTGCTGCGGCGCTGGCAGGCAGAACCTGCAGCCAGCTTCCTGATATCACGGTCCGACCCTATTTACAGCGAGGTGAGTTGATTGATATTTATCCAGAGTTAAATTATTCCCCATACCATCTATATATTTTTCGACCACACCAACCCCTGATCCCTTTACGTATTCGGGTTGTCTTCGATAACCTAATAAAAATCCTAAATAATCTTTTCAAAGAATAGCTAAATTTTGGTTTATAACAAATATAAATATGATATTTCCACCTATTTAGAAGATGAAAATTTGCGTTAATATTTAAGTATGGGTTATTTTGAAAATGAAAATTGTTCTATCCAGAACGAAAAACAGGTCGGCAACGCACTGAGACAAAGCAGTATCCCGCATAACGAACTATTGTTACCACTAAACTATGGTCGTAGGATACGAATTATAAGGGTGCTAAAGAGCAGTTTGAGCGTTCATTTAACAGACAGCAGATCGACTACGTTGATTTGTACCTAATTCATTATCCTTACGATGATGTTCATGGTGCGTGGCGCACCATAACAGAGTTGCAACAGGCTGGCAAAATTCCCGCTTTTTGTGTCAATCCGGAGGACTTCGAACAGGCCCCATCGTGAGGACAGAATTTGTCTATGGGCGTGGGGGCAGTTCACCATTTTATTTCGGATGGCTGTAAATCTCGGGCATTAATGTTCAAGTAAAATAGAGCCGGAACTCCGCTGCACGAAATATGTGTATTGAATTGGAAGTGAAATACAGTGTCATTGATGTTTATTTTTTTCGGTCTGCAGACCGGTTTTACAAGGCATATATATTCCACGATTGTTGCAGCTATACCTGAACTTGCCAGCCAAGGTTATAGCTTAAAGCTTATCAGTTCAACTGCATCATCGAACAGTTTGATCAATTGCCGCTTTCCATCTGTCGCCACCCATGTACGGATCACAACCCTTAATATCGAAAAAATAACTGCTGGATAAAGGTCAAGGGAGATTAATGATGTTTCTGGAGAAGTTGCTCGTTCAGAGAGGACCTGAGACACTTTTTTTGCGAGTTCTGCAGACATTTCATGCTTACGCGCACTAATTGCCGATGATGAAGCAATCACTCGCTCAATTGTAAGATAAAACTCTGCTTGCTTCTCATACAATTGCAAAAGTTCACGTGCACATGCAAGTAAACTTAAATGTGCATGTTCATCTGTTGGTCGCTGGTGAAGACATGATAAAAAAATTGTCATCCCTTCTTCAACCCAACTAACGATAATGTCTTCCTTTGTCGGAAAATATCGCAAAATAGTTCTGGGTGAAATATCGATTGCTTCAGCAATTTGATTAATGGTAGTGTTCTGAAAACCCTGGCTATCAATTAGTTCTAGTGCTGATTCCAATATTTTACGACGCGTTCTATCTTTCTTTTTTTCTCTTAAGCTCATTTAAATTACCAGAGAGATGTCAGGTAGTTTTGCATTAACACCTGAGTGTGCAACATCCAAAAACTACGTTAAGGGTAGGCGATTTCAGCAACCCAATCATCATATGGAGTACTGTATAGTTGCCAAAATGCCTGTGCAACGCCCATACTCCACGCTAAATCAGCTCCATTCGAAGCAGAAGCAGTAACTGTACAAATATGTATCCCTTTAATTTTGAAGTCATCAAATAGTCCCAATGCAAGCGTTCTAAGTCCTGCTTTGCCAACGCTAAGAGAAATATATTCAGGCACCGGAATAATGCCAAATTTACCGCCAGTAAGCAATATTGTACCTTTTCGCTGAGCCAGCATCAAAGGGAGAACACTCTGAATTGCAACCATAGCCCCAGCAATATTGACGGAAAGATCAGATAGAAAAGTATCGGCGGGCTGCTCTGTGATGTTTGACTGCCGTAAAGCAGCGGCATTATAATGCAGAACATCAATAAAACCATACTGTTGAATCACTCTTGCTAGCAATCTTTTAATACTTTCTGTATCAGAAGCATCCACGTCCATGAAAGCACTTACCCGTCTCTTTTTTTGAGATGTTTGTACATAATGTTCCAGTTGTTCAGGGTTACGAGAACTAAGAACAGTATTAAAACCTTCAGTAGAAAAACGATCAGCAGTGGCAAGGCCAATGCCAGGCCCTGTCCCAATACTCAAAAATGTTTTCATTGTTATCTCAGATCAAATGAGTAATATGGCCAGCTTGTTAAGGCTGACCATGAAGATAAAATTACAGCGCAGCAAAAGAATCAGCAGTGTCAGGACAGCGATTAAGGTCGCGGTGAAGCAGCATCAAGCAGTTTGAATTCCTCATCGCTTAACACAACACCGGCACCGGCAACATTCTCTTCAAGATGAGCAACCTGGCTCGTACCCGGAATCGGTAGCATTACCGGGCTACGTTTAAGCATCCAGGCTAATGCGATTTGACCTGGCGTTACCCCTTTAGCTTTGGCTATCATATCAATGATACCGCCTGATTTGGCAAGCTCACCCGAGGCTAGGGGGAACCACGGAATGAAACCGATGTTGTTTTCTTCACAGTAATCGAGCACATTTTCATCATCACGAGTCACCAGATTGTACATATTTTGTACCGTCGCAACGGGGAAATACTTCTGAGCTTCTTTAATCTGGGCGACAGTCACCTGGCTTAAACCAGCATGTCGAATTAAACCACTATCAATCATATCCCTAATAAAACCAAACTGTTCCGCCTCTGGTACTTTTGGATCAACCCGATGCAACTGCCACAAGTCAATTTGCTCAACTTTTAAACGGCGCATACTCATGCGTACAGCCTGACCAAGATAGGCAGGATCACCAATTATGGGCCACTGGCCATCTGTCAGTCCCGGGCGCACAAGACCACCTTTAGTCGCAATGATCAGGTCTTTTCTGTATGGGTAAAGCGCTTCCGCAATCAATTCTTCGCTGACAAAAGGACCATAGCAGTCCGCAGTATCAATAAAATTAATTCCAAGTTCTGGTGCACGTCTAAGGACACGAAGCGCTTCATCACGATCTTCTGGTTCCCCATAAAAACCCGGGCCGGTAATACGCATTGCGCCGTAACCCAGTCTGTTAATGGTTAGATCTCCGCCAATCTTGAATTGGCCGGAAAAACTTGCATCAATCTTTTCCATTCTCAAATCCTGCTTATTGTGGTTTTAACATCAGTTTAGACAAAGCTTAGGCATAACTAGTGAAGTTAGTTATTAGACAGTCGGCTATTAATTCAATTAATTATCAATACATTAGCTTCTATCTACATAGTTAAATAGTTCTTCATGCATACCTGAGTACATATCCTTGGTTACCAAGATTGTTCCTGTCATAACAATTTTCCGTCACTAGGTGACATTTGTCAATTGGTGACAGTTAATGATGAGGATTTGAGACCAGATCTGATGGTTTTAGATTAAGTGTAAGCTCCTGGTAAGAAGCCGACAGCGCATATCCCGATGTATCCGACAAAGTCGACCTCTGTCAAAATGTAATAATAATCAAAGGGTAAGGTATTCCTAAAAATGTGGCTTCCAGCATACTTAAAGGTTGCCCTAATTATGCTCCTGAGCAGGTTGCCACCTCCTGCGAACCCGGGATAGGCATCCGAAAACTTGAGTAACAGTACTGTTCTTCCCGGTATCGAAGTTAATACCTTCAATAAATCCATCACACTGGATGACTTTCTCCCAGATGCACTTCCCTCTCTCACACACAACTCGTTTGTATAATGTTGCGTGGTGCGAGGGACATCTGCTCCCGCAGCGACCGGAAACATCTCTGCCGTCAAACAGAGAGCGAGGGACGCTGCCAGACCCTGCATTTTTTTCTCTATTTTCATACAGATTTCCTGATACAGGAACGCCCGATTCCTGTCTGTGAATACGTCATGCCAACGAACAGCGAAAAACGGCCCCTGTACGGAGCCGTTAGCATGGTAAAACAGGTTATGACAGGTTACCGGCGTAAACCTGTGTCTGGCCGCCGTCGATGGTAAGATTTATACCGTTGATAAAACTGCTGGCGTCGGATGCCAGGAAAACGACGCCGTCCCCGATCTCATCAGCACGAACAACATGTCCGACGGGGATCTCCGCTGCACATTTGGCGGCGAAGGCTTCAACCTCCTCCGGGGTCATACCCTGCACGGTTTCATAGCCTTCAGTCGGGATAGCACCTGGACTGATAACATTCACGCGGATATTGCGTGTCTTGAGCTCAGTGGTCCAGACTCGCGCCATGCCGATAACTGCCGCTTTGGTCGCGGCGTAAGTCGTGTATTCCGGCAGACCAATAAAGGCGGTCATGGAGGACGTCAGAATGATTGAACCGCCAGCATTCATAATGGGCAGCATGGCTTGTACGGTGAATAACTGCCCCTTAAGGTTGACGTTCAGCATGTTGTCGAAAAACTCTTCGCTCACGTCCTCTAGTTTCTTGCCTATGTAGTAGCCGGCATTAGAGAAAATGATGTCCAGATGACCTTTTTCCAGCTGAATGACTGAGGCGACATTCACCATACCTTCCTTGCGGGAGACATCGGCAACGATGGCACGGGCATTTGGGCCAATCTGTTTAATCGCCTCATCCAGGACGTCCTGGCGGCGGCCTACTATATAGACAAAAGCACCTTCTTCAGCAAGGCGCTTTGCGCCCCCCAGACCGAGTTCCGTTCCGCCACCCGTGACCAGTGCCACCTTACCTTTTAACGTTTAACCGACATAAATATTCCTCTGTTTGTAATACAGGTGGCTTACGCGATAGTCTGCACGACGCTCATGCAGGAGAGATCGATGGTGTCTTTTATTTTCTCTCCGAGGGCCAGATGATCAGGGGCGCGCATATAGCGCTCCCAGTCCTCCCGGGAATCGAACTCGGCAATCAGCACCACTGCTTGGGTTTCTGACCAGTCGAGTGTCTTTTCAACGCTGAAGGCTTTGATCCTCGGGACGATGGAGGGCAATTGGCTAAGGATGTCCACTACAGCAGACAGCTCGGCCTCAGTCTTACCTGGATATGTTTTGCCTATGAAAATATGTTTCAACGTTCGGGGCTCCTTCAGGAATTTTTCAGCGTAGACATGTCAATAGAGAAACGATATTTGACGTCACCCTTTTCCAGGCGGACATAAGCTTCATTAATCTCCTGTATGCCGATGACTTCCACATCGGATGTGATGTTGTGCTGACCGCAGAAATCAAGCATTTCCTGCGTTTCAGCAATCCCGCCAATAAGTGACCCGGACATGCTACGGCCTCCAAAAATAAGGCTGTAGGCTGAGACATCAATTTTGTCAGCAGAAGCGCCAACCAGCGTCAGATTACCTTCCGGATGCAGCATATTGAGGTAAACATTCAGATCATGTGGAGCGGATACGGTATCGAGAATAAAATCAAACGTACCGGTGTGAGTCTGCATCTCTTCCGGGTTTCGTGACACCACTACTTCATGAGCACCAACACGGAGTGCATCTTCTTTCTTGGATGGAGATGTGGTGAAGAGAACCACATGTGCGCCCAGGGCGCGGGCAAATTTTACGCCCATATGTCCTAATCCGCCCAGACCCACGATACCCACTTTCTGACCGGCCTTTACACCCCAGCGACGGATAGGGGAATAGGCAGTGATGCCCGCACATACCAGCGGAGCAACACCTGCCAGAGCGAGATTTTCCGGTACCTGAAGAACAAAATGCTCATCCACCACAATGCTTTCGGCATAACCACCGTAGGTCACCGGAGCAGTACCGTAATTATCCGGTGAGTTATACGTCAGCACCTTGGTAGGGGAATACTGTTCACGATTCGCTTTACAATGAGGGCAGGTTGGATCGGCATCGACCAGGCAACCCACAGCGACAATATCGCCAGCCTTGTGTTTTGTCACCGCCGTGCCCACCGAGATAACCCGGCCTACAATTTCATGACCCGGAACAATCGGGTAAATGGTTGGCATGGCGCTGCCGAACTCATCACGCACATGGTGAATGTCAGAGTGGCAAACCCCGCAGAACAGAATATCAATCCGGACATCGTGCTCATTCGGATCACGACGCGGGATCGATAACGGTGCAAGTGGGGATGTTGCGGACGTGGCCGCATAAGCTTTGGTTACGTACATTCTTTGCTCCCGGTTGATCCCGGCCATAAGTGCCGGGAAGTGCGACTACTATAGGGAGCTAATTATCAACATAATAGACAGGAAAGAATTGAAGCTGTTGCAAGTATTAATTGATAATGATGTTAGTTATCCTGATAGGGAAAGGCATCATGCTGACAAAAGACATTCGCGCGATAGATATATTGGCGAAAGCTGTTGAATTGGGCAGCCTGCGCCAGGCCGCTCTCGCAAAAGGGGTGACCTCACAAGCCGCCAGCCAGACACTCGCTCAACTTGAAGACTCACTGGGGGTGCGCCTTTTGCACCGCACAACTCGTAGCCTATCTCTGACAGAGGAGGGCAGGCAACTGCTGGAAGCCACACAACCGGCACTGGCGGTACTGGACCGCGCCCTTACGCGTGCACGGCAGGCAAAGGACGAGATTGCCGGTCCGTTGCGTATTGTTGGTCCCCGCTCGGCCTTCACACCGGTTTTATGGCCAGTCATTGACGAATACTGCCGGCGCTACCCGGACGTTCAGCCAGAAGTGCAGCTTGATGACAACGTGGGGGACTGGGTTCTTGATCGAGTGGACGTGGGGTTTCGGTTTGGTTCTCCGCCTGCAGAGGGGCTTATCGCACGCCCGCTGTTCCGTGCGCAACTGATTATCTGTGCATCACCGTCATACCTCCGTGCGCATGGTGTACCCCGTTCGCTGGAGGAACTGGCGTACCATCGCTGCAGCGTCTTTCGCCATCCGGGAACGGATGCAATATTTCCCTGGTACGTAAATATAGGGGGAGAAATCCAGACACGAGAGTTTCCTCCAACAGTGGCAACAAACAGCACAGACATAGAAGTTGAGGCCACGCTGACCGGACAGGTCATCGCACAGCTCTCATCATTGTCCTCAGCTGCGCTGATACGCGCAGGCCGTCTTGTGCCCTTACTAACAGAGCATGTGGCCAGCCACCTTCATCTGTACGCTTACTACGGGAGCCGCAAAGCGCAGCCGCTGCGGGTCAGAAAATTTATCGAGCTCGCCGTCGAACGGTTAACGGACAACCGGGAGCTGACTCTGACTACAGATGAACTGCAGACGTATTCTGCTGAAAGGCTGAACCAGTAAGTGACATGTACGGAAACGCCCTTTGTGAAAACAAGCCGGGATTCAGATTCATAACCCAGTCAGATATGTCCGCTCCTGGCTGTGAGTTCAATGGATCAATGCAACGCTATCCTTAATCAAGGGGGACGTTGCCATGAAACGAAGAACTCGGATTAACTACACGCCAGAGCAGAAGGCGATTATCTGGGACAGGTATCGGCCTGGAGCCCCTTATACGGTCAAATGTTCCTGCCCTGACCCGACACCGACTGAACTGGACAAAAGCAAACTACCTGCGGGCTGAAACTATAACCAGTGCGAATGCCAGACTGGTTGATTTTCAGGCAGCACTGCCACTGGCACAGGTCTGGGGTGGCGGAGAAGTGGCCTCTGCAGACGGAATGCGCTTTGTTACGCCGGTCAGAACAATCAATGCCGGACCGAACCGCAAATACTTTGGCCATCACAGGGGGATCACCTGGTACAATTTTATGTCCGATCAATATTCCGGTTTCATGGCATTGTTATACCGGGGACGCTGAGAGATTCTATCTTTGTGCTGGAAGGCCTTCTTGAACAGGAGACAGGGCTGAATCCCACCGAAATTATGACCGATACCGCTGGGGCCAGCGATCTTGTCTTTGGTCTTTTCTGGCTTCTGGGGTAACCGCGTTGGTGAGTTACTGCCGTGGCGCGCCACCCTGTCCGGGGAATAATCTCCGGGTCATCCTGTCAATACGGTTCTGACTGTACGCTTACGTATATCTTCAGATTATGAGCAAATTAACTGTAATAACTCCCCTTACTGGTGACAGGTACATTGAAGGAAAAGGAGTGTAAGGGCCCGGGCCAGATCCGGTTCTGTCTTTTTTCGGATCTTCGATAAAAAGAGACAAATAAGAATTTGTGATGCATATACATATGCCCTACATCTGCATATACTTAACATATGCATATGCTTTACATCTGCATGTACAGTGAATATGCTTTATCTATGCAGCGTTGTACTGCCACAAAAAAATAGCCGGTATCGGCACAGTGTCGGAAATCCGACCGGAAGGAGTAACCATGAGAACCGTATCCATTTTTAAAAACGGCAACAATCGCGCCATTCGTCTTCCTCGTGACATGGATTTTGAAGGAGTGAGCGAACTCGAAATCATCCGGGAAGGGGACAACATCATCCTGCGTCCCGCCCGGCCGACCTGGAGCTCATACCTGGAACTCGAAAAGGCCGATCCAGACTTTATGGCAGAGCGCGAAGAGGTTGTCGGCGACGAAGGACGATTTAATCTGTGAACACAACCTATATGCTGGATACCTGTATCTGCTCGTTCATCATGCGCGAGCAGCCGGAAGCCGTACTGAAGCGCCTGGAGCAGGCAGTGCTGCGCGGCCACCGCATCGTGGTGTCGGCCATCACCTACTCAGAGATGCGCTTCGGCGCCACCGGCCCGAAGGCCTTGCCGCGACACGCACAGCTGGTTGACGCGTTCTGCGCCCGGCTCGATGCCGTCCTGCCCTGGGATCGCGCCGCGGTGGATGCCACCACGGAGATTAAAGTGGCGCTGCGCCAGGCCGGGACACCGATCGGCCCGAACGATACGGCGATTGCCGGGCACGCCATCGCGGCCGGCGCCATCCTGGTGACGAATAATACACGGGAGTTTGAGCGGGTGCGGGGGCTGGCGCTGGAAGACTGGGTTAAATAAAAAGAAGCACCTTGAGGTAACGAGGGTCCGCTTTGTGCCAGAAGTGGACGTTGCCAATACTCAGGTACGTTAGCGTCACCTACGTTATGACAAGCCGTAGCCATTTTTCGTGAGTTCGCAGCAGGTTTAAAGAAGGTCAGTGCGATCCCCTCGTGTCGTGGGATGCGAAATCACAATAAATTCCACGGGAGACTCCGTGTCGTTTCTGGCTTGATGTTTTGCCCCCGGGGGAATCTCTAATCCTTGCAGGGGCTTAATATCGTGCATTTCACCCTCTAACTCCATAGATAAAACACCATTGAGGACAAAGAAAAACTGTCTTGAGATGGAGTGCCAGTGTCGGTTGAATTGAATCGCCACGGCTTTAACAGACACCTCGGAGTCATTTAAGATGGCTTAAAGAGAGGTGCCCATGAGCGGTAAACGTTATCCCGAAGAGTTTAAAATTGAAGCAGTCAAACAGGTTATTGGTCGCGGTCATTCTGTTTCCAGCGTTGCAACACGTCTCGATATCACCACCCA